>NZ_JAGAVR010000107.1:0-56061 GCF_017941855.1 Turicibacter sp.
CTAATACCCTATCGTTTTCATAGATTCTCTTAACACATTATTGGAGTGTTTAAAGGCGTTTAATTCGTTTGGTGTAAGTGGGAGTTCAAGGACTGACTCGACTCCATTTTTTCCGATGATCGTTGGTACTCCTGTGTATATATTAAATTCATCATATTCTCCTTCTAGTAACGCAGATGTTGGAATGATTATTTGTTCATCATTAAAAATAGCTTTAATGATTCTCACAACGGCAGCCGCAATACCGTAGTAGGTGGTCCCTTTTCGTTTGTAAATTTCCCATCCGACTTGCATCGTTTGATAAGCAATCGCATTTAAATCCAGTGGTTCTTTTATATATTCTGTTAAAGGAATTCCCGCTACTTTTGCATTTGACCATGGTACCATTTGTGAATCTCCATGTTCTCCTAAAACATAGGCGTGTATATCACGTGGATCGATGTCATTTAAGTAAGAAGATAGAATCGTTTTTAAACGGATGGTATCAATGGAGGTTCCGGTTCCAATCACTTGATTCTTAGGAAGACCTGATAGTTTCATAATATGATAACTAATAATATCTACGGGATTTGATGCAACCACAAAGAAACCGTTAAATCCTGATGCCATGACTTCTTTAATGACTGAATCACAGATAGCGGCACTGACTCCTAGTGTATCTAGTCGTGTTTGATTCCCTTTTGGTGCGGCTCCTGCAGTGAAAACAATGATATCTACATCATGAAGTTCTTTATAACTTGCAACTTTTACTTTTGTACGAGATGACATAAATGAAACACTATTAAGTAAATCTATCATTTCACCTGTTGCTCTTTCTTGATTGATATCAATTAATAGTATCTCGTCACATACTCCTTGATTAATTAAAGCATATCCACAACTTGATCCGACTAATCCTGTTCCTATAATTGCAACTTTGCTCATTTTTATTGCCATGTTTCCCCCTCCAAAATAGTAAGCTTAATATATCATATGGATTCTTCTCCTTTATTGCTCTATGAAAAAAGACCATCTCTAACAAGAGACAGTCTAGTTCGATTTTTCAAGATGATTCCTTTTATCTCTAACATAATTTACTAATGAAATCTGTTAAAAAGTTTCACAGTATGAAAAACTTATCGCTATTTTTAAATTTGACGAAATAATGCTAATAGGAAAATTTTAACCTCATGACCCTTTTACCATTCATGAACACTAAAATCATCAGTGTTAAAATTTCGGCTATCGGTAAGGATAAAAAGACACCTGATACGCCAATAAGTGGTGGTAATGCTAGTGTTAAAATAAATTGAAAAATAAGCCCTCGACTAACCGACAAAATATTGGCCTGAATATTTTTACCGATGGCTTGATAATAACCACTCATCGTAAAAATAATTCCAATAATGGGGCTACCCAAACAATACATTAAAATACTTTGATAGCCATACTCTAAATTTTCAGATGAAATTCCAAAAATGGATACGAGTTCTCGACCGTAACTATAAATTCCAATGAAAACAAGAATACCTGCTACCACGCTTATCACAATACTTAAATATAAAAATTGCTTCATACGAGTCCATTTATTCGCTCCAAAATGATATCCAATTAAGGGTTGAAGACCTTGTGAAATTCCTGTACAAACATTTACGAAGAAACAATTCACATACGATGCAACAGTGTAAATAGCTACATCGATGTTACTTCCATAAGCATACATGACATTGTTTTGAACAAAAATAATGGTTCCATACGAGAGCTGAATCATGAAACTAACAAATCCAATTTTCACAATTTCTTTTAAAATTTTTCCATCAAGTTTTAAATAGAGCTTCCTAATCTTAATGGTTGAGTTGCCTTTTAAAAAATAATAAAGTGAAATCAAAGTACTTAGAACAATACTCGCACTTGTAGCAATTGCTGCCCCTTTAATTCCAAAATCAAAAACTATTACGAGTAAATAGTCTAAAATAATATTTGCAATTGCTCCAATCCCAACCATCATCATCGCAAGTTTTGGGTTTCCATCTGTTCGTACAATAGGGTTAAGCGCTGTAGAAAAAATATAAGGAATGGTAATACAGTAAAAAATGGAGAAATAATCTTGTGCATATGGCATCACCATTTCATCTGCCCCAAGCATTCTTAAGATCGGATTTCTAAATAATAAACCGACGATTGTAATCAAAGCACCGATTGCTATTGAAGCCACCATCGTTGTTCCCAGATACTTTTCAGCTTCTTCGATATCTTTTTTACCGAGTGAAATAGCGATTAAACTACTAGCCCCAATTCCAAGCATTAATCCTGTTCCGATAATTAATGTAATGGCAGGCCAAACAATGTTGACTGCCGCAAGTCCTATTTCTCCAACCCCTTGACCAACAAACATTCCATCAATAATCGTATAAATCGTGTTTAATACGACACCAATGACTGATGCCATAACAAATTTTGACCAAACTTTAAATAAATTTGCATTTAAAATATGATCCATATTCATGCTCTCATACTCCTTTTTACCTCATATAAAAAGCTACGGAATAAATTCCATAGCTTTTCAGTGTTTCATTATATCACGTTTTTAACACTCCGTCATTTTAACGGTGTTGATTCCTGAGTACTGTGAAATATTCCCCATTAACTCTGTTGAATCTAATCGACGACGTGATTTATTGGTCGCTAGTTTAAACGTAATTTTATTGTTATGTTCTTCGATTACTTTTAATTGTAGCTCTAGAATTTGAGCTTGATGCTTTTCGGCAATTTCATTAAGATGTGCTAATGTTTGCGAGATATCTTCACAACGAATACTAATGGTTAATCGCGTATATTTTCCATCCGGAACGTAGTTTGAAGCCCGTTCGAATACCGTTAACGTCAAGATAATCGCAACAAATCCAACAATTGCAATAAAGTAGGCTCCACATCCAACAGCAAGACCTAAACATGCTACCGCCCAAAGACTAGCAGCCGTTGTTAATCCTTTGACTGAAGCTCCCTCTTTCATAATCGTACCGGCACCTAGAAATCCAATCCCAGAAATAACTTGTGCGCCAAGGCGAGTTGGATCTAAGTTTCCATACTGTGTTGCCGTAAATATTCCAAGTTGCATAATCACACAGGCTCCAACAGCAACTAACATATGGGTGCGCAGTCCAGCTGGCCGATGCGTACTTTCACGCTCCCACCCAATCAAACCACCAATGATCATTGATAAAATAGTGCGAATAACAATCTCAATCATCATCTGAGTATTCATATAATCCCCTCCCCAGTTGTTGAAATACGTCGAAACTCTATATTTTTATTATACATCTTATACCCTTATTTTTAAAGCGCTTACTGTTTTGTGGAAATAACTTCTTTTCAGAGTCATAGATGATTCAAAAATGGGATAACATCTACGATTTCAATGCCTATTTTTTCAAGTTCGGCTATCGCTTTCAAGTAACCATTCTGTTGCTCTAACACCTGTGGTTGATGCGCATCGTACCCTATAATACATCGACATCCAAGCTCACTTACAATTTTCCAGAAATCAAGACATGGATATAAATAATGTTTTGAATCAGGTTCACAGATGTAATTTGAAATATTAAATTCTAAAATTAAGTCATATTCTTTCGCTTTCTCACAAATCTGACGTGAAATCCGTTCGCAAACGTCATCAAATTTTCCATAGCCTCTGATGAAGATATCAGGATGTGCAAAGTAAGCAAAGAGTTTCGATTCAATAGCTTTAATCGCGGTGTCTAAATACAGCTCTAATGCTGTTTCATCAGTTTTCATTTTTCCATATCCGACATTCTTCTGTTCGTTCGATGAAAAATGATTACCAAAAATCACATAATCGACTTTATATTCCTCAATTATATGCCTAAGCCATGGAATATATTCCTCAAAATATTCGCACTCTAACCCAATTTTGATACTAATTTGATTGACATATTTTTGTTTTAAGATTTGCAGATGATTCACATAATCATCAAGTTGTTCTATATCCATTCGCATACTTGATGTGTAGCTTGAATCAAATGGCCATGGTGTGTGATCTGCGAATCCTAATTCTTGAAAACCAGATTTAATGGCACTTTCTATATATTCCTCGTCACTTCCCCCCGCATGCTTGCACCTTTTCGTATGCGTGTGATAATTCACTTTCTTCACTCTATTTTTCCCTCCCACTGCTAAGCATCTAATATTGAGATATTATAGCACATTAAATAAAAAATCTTTTGGAGATTAAAGTAAAGCTCAGAAGATTAACTCTATTATCTTTTTAATTTTTTCGCCTATAATCCTTATGAATAAAAAAAATCATCTCATATGAACTAGAATATGAGATGATTTTTTTTATTTATCTGATTTAGTTTTGGAATAAAATATCTTGTTTACCTTGATATTCAAAGCTGATGATTTCTTTTCCATCTAGGTCGGCTTTTGATAAGCAAACGGCACTAATACGACGGTTTTTATAATCTGTGTAGTAGTATGTTCCTGATTCTTGGCACATACAAGATTTATAGACGGTGTAATTCATATCTCCATTTGGATCAATTTCGCTTCCTTTTATGACGGTAACACCTGTTAGCACTTGGAAGAATGCTGAAACACCACTGACTTCATCATCTGCTTCGACAACTGTATCACGGAAATAGACTGTTCGAACAAATCGTGCAGCTGGAGAAGCATCTCCTGGGATTCCACACATATTAAGCCCATGACCAAATGGTTTAGCAACATATTCTCCAAATTGTTTTGGTGCTGGAGTTTTTGTATCTAATGTTACATATTGGCATAGATTTGTTAAATGCCAAGGGAAAGTTGGATCATTTGTTAAGGCTCCTACTGGATTGTCGTATACGTGCATTCCATCTTCCATGTACTCAATGACAATACTTTTTCCACTTAAATCTGTAAACATCCAGTGAAGTCCTGCAACAGGAAGCCCTTCTTTAACTGGAATATTCGTAATAATTAACTGTTTTAAGGCTTCTTTTAATTCATCTAAATTTGAGAAATTACTTAATGCCCAGTATAAGAAAGTTGAACCTGAAATATTCGTTTTTCCATCAACAGCTTTTTCGTTAAACTTAGCAAAATGCGTAAAATTTAACCCGGCACCTGCTAATCCTTTTTCATTAACTGCATCAAAAAGAAGGGGAAGACGATCCACAACAATTCCCATCCCAATACAAGCATACTTTGACGTATATGTTTCATCACTCACAATATTGAACCAATCATAATTTCTTGGAACAATATGAACAGCTTGTCCATATGTAGCGGGTACATCTAAATTTCGTCCAAATAAATGCTTATTATCTTTTGTAACTAAGCTAAGTCCTGTACACATATTTTTCAATCCCATCTTTCTATTAAAATAAAACATTAATTTTGAACTCATCAAAACACCTATTTTTAAGCTGATGGTTCCTAATTATAGTGTGTATCTATTTGAAAATATTATGTTAAGATACTTTCAAAAAATATGAATCCTGAACATCAGCTCATTAAACAATTTCTTATCGCTTCATAAATAAAAAAACACCTAAATGACAGAGGATAAATATTAAAACTCTATTTATCATTTCATTTAGGTATTTTCATTAAGCTCTATTTTAAATTGGACTTTATATTATTCGACTTGAATTGGTTAATTCACTCTAAAAAAACAAATCCATAGATATTAACTATCCTTCAAAATATAGATTTAATTTAATAGGGTTTCAATGTATTCCATATCAACATTCTCTTTTAAAAGCTCGCATAGTTGATCGTACTGTGACATTTTATAATCTTTATAATTCATTTGATTTTTTATTTCTAGATTTAATTTTTGTTTAAGTTGATTGATTAACTTGAGAGCAAAGTCACCTTCATCGAATAATCCATGAATGTAGGTTCCAAAGACATTTCCTTCTTTATTTTTCATCCCAAGGACGACATCATTCTCATCTTTAATCCAGATGTTTTCAGAATTCGTTGTGAAACTCATGCCATTATGGATTTCATATCCATTGATTTGATTTCCATCTAAATCAAATCCACACACTTGTTTCGTTGTTTTTATCGGATTAAATTCAGTGATCATTTCAAGTAAGCCAAGTCCCGCTTCCTCACGCGGATTTCCTTCGACACCTTTTGGGTCTTTAACGATTTGGCCAAGCATTTGATAACCACCACAAATTCCAAAAACTAAGGTTCCTTGTGTTCGTTGAAACTCAATTCCATTGGCAAAACCACTTTGTTTTAAATAGATTAAATCATCAATCGTATTTTTACTTCCTGGAATGATAATTAAATGAGCCCCTTCTAATTCTCTTGGGTTAAAGACATAGCGGACACTGACATCTGGCAATCGATTAAGAGCATTAAAATCTGTAAAATTCGACATGTGTGGAAGTCGAATCACCGCAATATCAACACCGCTCCCTCTTTTGGTCTGAACTCTGTCCGTTGCGCCGTCTTCTTCTTCAATGTCTAATTCAAAATAAGGTAAGACGCCAAGTACTGGGATGTTAATCAGGTCTTCAATTTGCTTCATCGCATCCTTAAAGTACTCGACTTTACCGCGAAACTTATTGATGATAATTCCTTTAACACGTGCTCGCTCGTCTTCCTCAAGCAACATAATCGTTCCAACAATTGAGGCAAAAACGCCGCCTTTATCAATATCAGCAACTAAAATAACGGGCGCATCTGCCATCTTTGCCGTATGAAAATTTGCAATATCTGTTGCTTTTAAGTTAATTTCAGCGCAACTTCCTGATCCCTCTAAAACGATTAGGTCATGATTTTGTGCTAACTGTTTGTAGGCTAGTGCCGCCTGTTCCTTTAAATATTTATTTAAGTCATGATACTGATAGGCATCCATCGTACAGTGAACTTTACCTCGAACAATGACTTGTGTTTTATAACCCACACTCGGTTTCATTAGAATTGGATTCATGTCTGCAACCGGTTCGATTTCGCAACTTTCGGCTTGTACCACTTGAGCACGTCCAATTTCATCGCCATCTTTTGTCACATAAGAATTAAGTGAAATATTCAGAGCTTTATACGGTGCAACGCTATATCCTTGCTTTTTAAAATAGCGACAAAACGCTGCCGCTAGAGTACTTTTTCCAACTGATGAGGCTGTTCCAAGTAACATGATTCGTTTTGTCTTCATGTTGTTTACCTACTTAATATCTAAATAACCGTGTGTCTCGGTTAAAATATTTTCGCCAACTTCAAATGAAACAGGATAAGAGAATAATGGCCCATCATAGACAAAACTATGATACTCACCATTTTCACCACATGCATCAGACCCCGTTGCTTTAATTTTCTCAACTAATTCTTTCGTTAAGACCTTGCCTAAAAATTCTTCACCTAAACATTCTAACTTCACATTTTTTAAAACCGTTGTAAACCCTAAATCAATAAATTCATGCGTTAACGCTTCACGATCTTCTAACCATAAAGGAAAGACTGCCTCAAGTCCAACTGCTTCACAACGATCCGTACACCAAGTACGATGGGCTTCTAAATCAATATCTCCAAAAACACAAGCCTCGGCGCCCTGTTCTTTGGCTTTACCTAGTGCTTCTTCAAACGTTTCTTTATAATTATCCCCAATACTTTCAACCAATAAAAGCGGAATATTTAATGACTTTGATACTTCTTCAAGTAGATGCTTAGGAACACCGTGAAACCAACTACGACATACCTTTTTATCCACTGTAATTAATAAAGCTAACGGTTCATGTCCTGCTTTAATCATACGATATAATGATAGCGTACTGTCTTTTCCACAGCTATATGACATAACAAATTTCATAACCTTATCTCCATTTCTCTAACGCTTCTAACATAAAGTTTTTGATATTAATTCCGTAAACATCAAGTAATCTTTCCTCATCTAAAACATCTTTTGAAAGACCAGATGCCACGACTTGTCCGTCCTTAATCATGATGACCTCTTCACTAAACATTTGAACTAAATTCAAGTCATGCAAAACGGCAATCACAGTTTTTCCCTGCTCCTTTGTCCATTGATTAATATGGTCCAAAATTTCAATCTGATATTTTAAATCTAAATGATTCGTCGGTTCATCAAGTAAAATGATGTCAGGTTCTTGAGCAAATGCGCGTGCTAAATAAACGCGCTGCAATTGACCACCTGATAATTCATTGATGAGTTTATCCTTTTCCGCTTCTAATCCGACTCGTTTAATACAATCGAGCACAATCTCTTTATCACGTTTTGATAGTGTGGAAAACAGTCCGGTTGAATGAGCATATCTTCCTAGTGAGACGGTTTCATACACGGTATAAGGAAAATAAAGGTCTGATGATTGCGTCATGAAGGCAATCTTTTTAGCAAGATGCTTTCGTTTGATGTGTTTAATATTCTGACCTTCTAATAGAATTTCTCCTTCATAATCTAGAAGGTTGGCAATTGCTTTTAAAATCGTTGTTTTTCCACAACCATTAGGCCCCACAATACATTGAGTTTGACCTTTTTTTATGTGTAGGTTAACGTCTTTAACAACTATTTTTCCATCATATCCACAATTGAGTTGATTAATTTTTAACATTTGACTCACCTACTTCTCTTACTGAAATATAGATAAGCAAAGAATGGGGCTCCAATTAAAGCGGTAATAGCTCCAACAGGAAGTTCGGATGGGGAGATAATCGTTCTAGCAACTAAATCTGTTAACACCATGAAAGATCCACCAAAAACGATACACATTGGAATGACCCATTTATGATTTGAACCGACCAGTTTCCTTACGACATGCGGTGTGATTAAATCGATAAAACCAATCGTCCCACTTAAAGCAATCGCACTTCCAGTTAAAATTGCAACTGCTACAATGAGGTTTGTTTTAACTTTTTTGGTTTCAACTCCGACGCTTTTTGCTTGATCTTCTCCGAAACTTAAAACGTCCATTTCTTTACAATATTTTAAAACGATAAAAAGACCGACGATAAAAAATGGGATAATAGCTCTCACATAGGGCCATCCCCGCATCGCAAATGAGCCCATTTGCCACATCGTTATTTGAGTAATATTCTCACTATTTAAAGCAGTTATGGTTGTGAGCATGGCATTTGTAAATAATGAAAATACCATTCCAGCAAGTATCATTGTATTATTTGAGAGCCCACGATCTACTTTGTTCGCGAATAAAATAACTGAAAAAACAGTGGCTAACCCACAAATAAACCCGATAACAGGTAAGGCCATATTCCCAACCAATGGAATTGAAAACCCTAGGATAATGTAAAGTCCAACACCAAGCGATGCTCCAGATGAGACGCCGAGTGTGTAAGGTGAGGCAAGTGGATTTTTTAGAATGGATTGAATGACAGCTCCACTAACAGCGAGAGAGGCTCCGACTAAAAAAGCGAGTAAGACGCGTGGTAATCGAATGACCCAAATGATTGAGACATCTTTATTTTGGATATTTTCGAGTAGCGGGAGATTAAATAGTTTATGCCCTATAATCGATAAGATATCAAGAAAGTCAATGTTCGAACTTCCGATGATGGTTCCGATACATATAATTAATACTACTAACGGAATCGCTAGTAGTATTAAAAGTTTGCGTTTATTAGTTTGCATAGTATTCAGGATAAACAGCCTGTGCAATTTCTTTTAAAGCTTTAATCACGTTTTGGCTACCACGTGATGAGGCATTTTTATCGATTAAATAAATGGCATCATTTTCAACCGCTGTGATTGTTTCAAATCCCGCACGTTCTTTAATTAATTGAGTCGCATTATCTAAGTAAGTTTCATTTGTCAAGATAACATCTGGATTAGCTGTAATAACCGCTTCCTCACTTGGTGAAATCCATCCTTCTTCATCAGCTAAAATATTTGTTGCGCCTACTGTTTCAATTAATTCATTAATAAATGTTGAATGACCAAAGCTATATAATTTTGATGATGAACCAATTTCAAAGTACACTGTTTTTTTATCTGTGATGGTATCACCAACGGCTTTAATAGCAGCTACTTCTTGTTTCATTTCATCAATTAATTCTTGTCCTTCTGTTTCTTTATTTGTTACATCCGCAATAAAAGCAATATCCTCATAAATTCCTTCAATGCTATCACTACTTGGGATATATACTACTGTAATTCCCGCTTCTTTTAATAAAGCGTAAGGATCTTCATCTCCTACTTTGTTATGTCCTGATGCAATAATAATATCAGGTTGCATTTCAATAATTGCTTCTGAATCTGGGTTTCTAAAATCGATGACTTCAGCATCTGCTGGAATTCCTTCGATATCTGTTGAATATTTATCCACACCAACTAGGTTATCAGCTAATCCTAGTGCAATTAATACTTCCGTATTAGATGGTGCAGTTGATAAAATGCGCTCAATCGAAACTGGCGCTTCAAATTCATTTCCTTCACGGTCTACCATTTTTGAAGATGTTGCATCTGAGTTTTGTGCTTGCTCAACTGGCGTTTGTGTTTGTTCAGTTGTTTCTTTGTTTTCGGGTGCTTCTGTTTGACACCCTGCTAATGACATCATTGTAACAAATGCCACTAAAGATGATGACACGATTTGTTTAAACTTTTTCATACTTCTCCTCCAAGTTTTAAAATTTTGAGGTTCATATGATACGTATGAAATTAACATAAAAAAACATACCACATTAAGGTATGACTACATTAAATTCTTTTACCTAATGACTTAAGTAAAATCACGTACGTATCCCATTATCCCATCCTCAGGGGATAATAGCACTCGCATATCAGGCAAGTCTCCCGACTTTGCATCATCCGCCGTCTTCCCTTCCCACATCAATTGATGCAGTGGCTCACTAAGACATTGTCCGCTTCACGGTTACTGAGATAGTTGAAGAATTTCACTTCATTCCTTATTAAGATCATATCACCTGCTATGAGTCCATGACTAATCAAGTATAGTCGTTACACTTCTATTTGTCAAATTTGTCTAATGATAGCCAATTACCTAACACTTTATGAATCATACCCAATCTTTATTCTCAATTGATTTGTAATTGGTTTTCCTTCGTTATTTTTAACGTTTCTGCCGTATTGAAATCATAAACTAAGCGGCTAATCTCAGCATAACTCACCACATGGTCATCTTTTAGAGCTATAACTAAATGAATAGTATCTGAATACTCAATCGCTGTCTCATGCTTAAAACGAGTTCCAATTGTTTCCTCAACTTTTTCAAGTGGTGTATATGGATGAAAGATCCATACTATATCCCAATCAGTAGGAAAAAACATTGAAAAATCTACCGTATCACCGTCGACACACTCTAAAAACTTCTCATCATCCAACTTAATAGCTTGTGATGTGCATCCTGTTAATAGCATACTTATTAAAATCATCATCCACCATTTACTCATCCTATCCCTCATTTCAATTCTCATCATAACATCTAAATTAATTTCAAAAAAGAGTTTATTTTAGTTCTAAATCTAATACTATTCCCATACATTGTAGAGAAGATTAAGTTACTGGGGTACGGCTTAATCTTACAAACTCCTTTAGTTTTATTACTTTATTTTCCTTTGGGTGTGTGTGTTGCTTCTTATGTTTACGTTTTGAATTTTTACAAACCGAAATGAATTCCTTTTTGAATTCTTTCACTGCCATGTTTTAATCAAAAAAAGACTGCTTTTCCTTGCCACGAAAAGCAGTCTTTTTTATTTTTCTAAAACTATTTCCCACATCGGCACCTTCCCTACCTCATGTTTCCCAGTTTTAGAATCGGTACGATGATCACATGTTATATAAATCATTGTATCACTGAGTTGATTGACTAACGGTAAAATGAATTGGGTATTTATTTTTTCTAAGAAGGCTAACTTACCCGCAAAATCTTTTTGATGAGCTAATTCATCAAGTCCATTAATATGCACAATTAAAACATCCACTTCTTGAATTAAAGAAAGGGCTACTTCAAGCTTTTGAACTAAATCTGTATTTTCATAACCTGTTGCTAGGCTTGGTTTAATTGATTTCATACCAAGCGCTAATCCCATTCCCGCTACTAAATCAATCCCACTTACCACTGCTCCAACTTTTTGATATCGATCATAAAAAGATGGAAGATGAACCACCGTAGATAATCCCCAAGGCCATAGCATGCAACCGTTTAATCCGTGTTGATTAAAAACAGCTTTAGAGTCCTTCATCAGTTTTTGAAGTCGCCAATCCTTTGGTATTAAAGTATCAAGGTCTTCACCTACATGAAAATGTGGCGGGTATAACTTAATATCTGAGGAAAAATTTTTTAGAAGCAATAAATTTTTATACGTGTCACCCGCATACAACGTTCCATCCGGTACGTGAATTTCTTGAAGGATACTTTCAATGTTTGACGGCAATCTTCCACCAGTAAAGTCTACTAATTTTCCATCCTCAACTCGTACAATATTACATCTTAATACAACTTCATTTTCCTGAAGAGAAATCCCATTTGCAAGAGCTTCGTAATAGGCACGTTCACCAATCTCAAACTGATTAGACGAATAACCAAGCAGATTAAAAATACAATTTAAACTATCCAGATCACGATTCAAAACCGAAAAATCACACCAGGATGTCGGATTAAAGTCAAGCTGCTCTTCCATCAAACCATCTAAAATAATTAGCACTTCTTTCATATCAAAATGCCCTCTAACGCGTTAATTAGCGCTAAATTTTCTGCTCGTGTGCGCACTGCAACCCGATAAAACCCTGCTGATAACCCTACATAATTATCACAGCTACGAATTAAAATCCCATCCTTTAATAATTCCTGTTTCAAATCCAATGACACTTTACATTTGAAAAATAAGAAGTTTACCGCCCCACGATACACTGTCAATGAGTCAAATTTTTCAAGAGCTGTGTATAGGAATTCATTTTCTTCTTTAACATAGGTCAGAGTTTTAGAGATATACTCTGTTTGAGTTAACGCCACCTGAGCTCCGAAATTAGCGACCGTATTAATCGCCCACGGTACCGCGATTTTATTGATTTGTTCAATCAGATGTTGATCACTTAAAACACCATATCCCACCCGAATACCTGGAAAGGCGAAAAACTTCGTCAGTGATTTAACTACGATCAACTGTTTAAATTGATTCACATCACTTATCATACAGTAGTCTTCTTTGTTCTCAACAAAATCTAAAAATGATTCATCCACTACGACTTTTGTCTTAGTTTGGACTGCTTTCTTTAAAACTTTTAAGATGAATTCTTTCGGTGTTAAAACACCGGTTGGATTATTTGGATTACAAATAAATAAAACATCAATCCCTTCCTTTATCGCGTCTATAAAACCATCTTCTAACTTAAAATCTTCTTTTAAAATATAATGCTCTATCTGACACTCCATCGATTTTAGGGCATCTTCATACTCTGAAAATGTCGGTGCAAACAACAATGCTTTTTTAGGTTGAAGTGCACGAACAACATTAAAAATCACTTCTGCTGCTCCATTTCCAAGTATGATTTGTTCTTCCTTTATATTTTCATAATTCGCAATAGCCCGTTTTAAATCATAGTACGTGATATCAGGATAATGAACAATGTTATCTAATGATTGAATCATGGCCTCTAACACATTCGGACATAGTCCAAGAGGATTAATATTTGCCGAGAAATCAATGATGCTATCTTCAAAAATTCCGTGTAATCTCGCAATCTGTGCAATGTTTCCACCATGGCCTAAGTTCATCTCACCACTCCTCCAATTAATAAGGCAACAATTAATCCTAAAAAACTCACCGTTGTTAAAATCATATTCGTTTGATATAAATCTTTCATTTCAATCGCTTTTGTTTCGTCGCCAATCGTCGGTTTTTCAACCAGTTTACTGAAATAATAATTCGCTCCTCCTAGCTTAATTCCTAAGGCTCCTGCTACTGCAGCTTCTGGATGTGCGCTATTTGGACTGGTATGATTATAACGATCACGCTGATAAATCTGATAACTTTGTTTATAATCTAATCCTAAAATAAATGATGCAATGATAATCAAATAGCCCGTTAATCTAGCTGGAATATAATTAAATAAATCATCCATTTTAGCTGAAACAAAACCAAATTCAAGGTATTTCTCATTTTTATAACCAAACATCGAATCACACGTATTGACTGCTTTATACGCCATCGCAAGCGGCGCACCACCAAGTCCTGCAAATAAAATCGGAGCAATAATGCCATCTGACATATTTTCTGCCACTGTTTCAATCACTGCACGAACAATTGAAGTTTCATCAAGTGATGCCGTGTCACGTCCGACAATATATGATAATTGATGACGCGCTTTTTCAATATCACCGGACTCTAACGTTTTAATCACTTTAAGTCCTTCAACTTTCAGCCCTTTAGCTGAAAGACAGAAATAAATTAAAATACCTTCTACTAAAATCCCGACCATCGGGTGGATAAAGAACGCTATTTTAACGATGATTAACGTGATTAAAAAGGTCGGAACAATAATACAAAGCCACGCAAGTGCTCCTGCTAATTTAAGGTTATTTGAATCTATTTTTCGAAATACACTTTCCAAATTCATCGCCCAACTTCCAATGATTCGAACCGGGTGATATGGATTATGTGGGTCGCCGATGATGACATCAAGGACGAATCCAATCATTAAAGACCACATGCTAAAACTCCTCTAATATCTCTATTTTAATACTTGTCTCTTTTGTAAGACGTAATTTATAACCGCCACCACAACGGGGTTGATACTCATAAAAATGTTTACGTTGATCATAAAACAAATGAAGTAATGTTCCAATCACACCGCCATGACAGACTAACAAAGCCTCTGATTCATGACTTTCTAACAACTCATCCACAAGTAATTCAAGTCCTTTTGAAATTCGTTTATAAAAATCTTGTTTTGACTCTCCTTGTGGACACGAAACTGCTCCCTCTTCATCCATGATCCATTCGATATAGCGCGCATCATCTTTCAACATGTCATACGACTTTCCTTCAAACTCACCGAAATCATATTCCCAAAATAATGGACGCACCTCATAAAAGGTTTGGGGATAAAGGAGTTCAAAGGTTTGATTCGCACGAATTGCACCACTTGTAAAGTTTTTAGCACAAACAGGATAGTTGTAACATTTTTGTTTCTCTTTGATTTCCTTGATGCCGGCTTCGCTTAAAACATCGTTTGTTTTTCCACAGTAAAGTCGTTGTTCATTACTTTTTGTTTTTCCATGTCTGATGACATATAAAATCATATTATTCATCTTTAAGGACCACCTCGATACCACAAAAAATCCGAATAATGCTATTACTTTCACGACTTAAAAATTGCAGGATGCGCCCTACTTCCTCTCTATAAAATCGTTCTTCTTTTTTTAATGGAACGATGCCTGATGAGATTTCATCGCAAACGATGACTTTAGTTTTTAAGTCGTCGAGATGCTCTTCAAAAAATGGTAATGATGAGATGCCATTTAAGGCGTTGTGATAAATAAAGTGGTGAATTCCGTATAGAACTGATTTTGATAAATCAAGGGTGTCTTGAATATAACAAATATCTTCATCCACTACTCTTAATGTTTCTTTTACGTAATTTAATTTTCCGTTATAGGCGCCACCAATTATGAGTTTCATCTTATCACTCCTAAGGTTAGTAATCCGATAAATTCACAAAGAACTAATATATAGCCCGCGACATCTCCGTTAAATCCACCGAGTTGTTTTTGGGTGTTACGTACAAGTAGCAAAGCAGCGATTCCCATGAAAAGGGGAACGGCAATCCCTAATATTCCAACGAGTAGATAGCTCCCCAAAAAGGTGATGAAGTAGATTAGGCTTAAGATAAGAAGGTCAAGGCGCCCAGTTCCTTGTTTAAATAATTTTCCTAGATAGCTTTCACTAATCGTCTCCTTTGTAATTAAAAAGTATCCAACAAGACTTCTTGAAATAATCGGAATGAGAATGAAAAACAGAAAGGATTGTTGATGTGTTAGAAGTGTCTGAAGTGCTGAAAACTGACAAATTAATAATAAGACTAAAGAAATAACAGCAAAGGCACCGACCCGAGAGTCTTTTAATATTCGAATTTTTTCTTCTTGGGAACGTCTTGATAATAAGGCATCACATACATCCATGAACCCATCTAGATGTAAAAATCCTGTCAGTAAAAATGGAATGGCAAGTAAGATAGAGGCGGTTAAAGTTTCCGTGACTTGAAGAGCGGTTAACAACAAAGCCGCCACGTACCAAAGTCCTCCGATGATGAGTCCGATGAAAGGATAAAGTTTCATCATATGACGTGCCGATGATTCATCCCATTCATATTTCGGTAGTGGAATAATCGTGAACATACTGATGGCCATATTAAGTGCGTAATATAAGCTTTTCATGAAGCGCCTCCTTTCCCTTGTGGACAATCGTATTTCCGTAAACACACTCGATGACAACGTCAGCCAATTTTGCGATTTCACAGTTTACATAGCCTAGTTCGCGCCGAAATGTCTCGGTGTACGCATCATAATGAATGGCATCACTAAACAAATAATCTGACACAATGACAAGGTGTTTTGTGTTTATCTTTTTTACGACTTCTAGCATTTGTACACTCACATTTGGATAAAACTCAGCCATTACAAACATTTCATTTGTCATCCACGAGGTTAAGCTATCGAGTAAGATAGTATCCTGTGGATTAATCGTATCGATTATTTTATGAAGCTGTCGCTTTGCTTCTAGTGTTTGAAAAGCGCGGCCTTCACGCTTTTGTTGATGAATTTTGATTCGTTGTTGATCTTCCTCATCATGAGGATTCATCGTTGCAATATAATATAGATTTCCGCCTTCATGTAGCATTTGTGCTATTTTTTCAGCATAATCAGATTTTCCACTTTTAGCTCCACCTACTACAAGGATGATCATATTTCAATTCCTACTCGTGCGGGAATCCCTTCTGTAAACGGATGCTTCACAGCCTTTATTTCAGATACATAATGAGCAAGTTCAACTAATTCAACTTTAGGATTACGCCCTGTCATGACAACTTCTAATGATGTTGGCTTATTCTTTAAAAAATCAACGACCAAATGCACAGGAACAAAGTCTAAATTAACCGTCGCAATCAATTCATCTAAAATGAGAACATCATAGTCTTCTTCGACTGCCTTTTTGGTGACTGCTTTAAAACGATTAGTATGTTCTATTTTTACGATTGCTTTTTCTTCTTCTGTCATATTCCAAACAAATTTTTTAGCTGGCTCACCTTTTACAACATGAAAAAATTCTGATAATTTCTCAATCGATTTTAATTCTCCTGTTTTATTACTTTTTAAAAATTGTGTTAACAATACTTTTTTCCCATGACCAACAGCTCTAAGTCCAAGTCCCATTGCAGCACTTGTCTTTCCTTTACCATCTCCACAATAAATATGAATTAATCCGATTTCCATAGTCGGCCTCCTTAAACTTTATAACTTTCTTCATTCCGCACTTCATCTAAATAATCATCATCAATATGCGCTTCATCAAATGTTGCCATGTTATTCATCATAGCCATTGCAAATTCAATCACCGAAAACGCAATGGGACAACCACTCCCCTCCCCTAAACGCATGCTAAGGTTTAGCATAGGTGTCAATCCTAATTGTTCAATCGCTATGTTATAGCCGATTTCTTCTGATTTGTGCGATGGAATGCAATAATCTTTTACATCTTTATTTAATTTAGTTGCCACTAATGCTGCTACAACTGAAATAAAGCCATCAATGACAACGGGGATTTGGTAATAAGCCGCACCTAAAAAGACACCGACCATTCCTGCAATATCAAATCCACCGACTTTAGCAATCACATCAATTGGATCTTGTGGATTTACTTGATTTAACTCAACTGCTCGTTTTACGACGTGCTTTTTTTTCTCATAGGCAGCTTTCGTAATTCCGCCACCTTTTCCAACAAGCTTATCCACAGAAATCCCCGTTAATCCTTTTAAGACAGCAGCTGAGGTTGTGGTATTTCCAATCCCCATTTCACCCACGCCGAGTAATTGGTACCCCTTTTCTCTAGCTTTTTTAACTGCTTCAATTCCAACTTCAATCCCTTGAACCGCCATTTCATGAGACATTGCGGGCCCTTT
This sequence comes from Turicibacter sp., assembly GCF_017941855.1. NCBI lineage: Bacteria > Bacillati > Bacillota > Erysipelotrichia > Erysipelotrichales > Turicibacteraceae > Turicibacter > Turicibacter sp. Next base: position 18,110 of record NZ_JAGAVR010000107.1, read on the forward strand.
ATAAATATTTTGCGTTCCTTTCGCAAGTTTTTTATGAATGACTCCTGGAATAATTTCGTCAGAATTAATCCCAATATCAATCACCATTAAATCAGCTTTATTTTGAGCTGCCAAAACTGCAACGCCTGTTTTACCTTTAATAAAATTTTTAGTCTGAGCCAATGTTACAAGTTGTGGAGCTGATGCTACGCCTTCTTCAACCACTCCATTATCAGCCGCCATTATGATAATACACTTTTTTTCAATCTTATTTACAACACGTCCTGTAATTCCGGCGATTTGAATTGAAAGATGTTCTAATTCACCTAGACTCCCTAGGGGCTTTGCTAATGAATCAACTCTTTTTTTAGCTAACTTCTTTGTTTCTTGATTAATGGGTTTGATACCTGCGAGGACTGTCTGTAACAAAAAATCTCCTCCTAACTTTTCTTTTTAAACGTTCACTTTCTCATTCATTTTACAAGATTATCTGAAGGCTTGCATCCTTTATTGTTTATAAACGACAAAAAAAGCCTACCTTACAACTATAAGATAGACTCTCAAATGAAATTTAAATAACATAACAACTACTAATTAATGATTTCCCCACAAAATCATTTCAACTACACACCAAACACTTTTAAAGGCAATTAGAATATGAACCACTCTTTTATTATAACTAGAATCAAATTAAAATTGGTCTGCTACAAGCAGACAAACTATTAATTTGATAAATAATATTTTCATTAATAAAGAGCAAAAAAAAGGAGCGTCAAACGCTCCTAGAAATTTATGAGTTATTGAAGATGATCAATTGCGTATTGTGCTTCCTCCGCTGTAAACTTCTCTCCATATTCTGATGTTAATTGATCATAAATAGCGCTCGGAGACATAGACATCATTTTTTGATAAGTTTCTGCTTTTTTTAACGCATTTTCCTCCCAATCCGCTTTTACATTATCCACCGCGTACTGTGCTTCTTCTGCTGTAAACTTCTCCCCGTATTCTGATGTTAATTGATCATAAACACCAGCTTTAGACATATTCATGGTATTGCTATACGTTGTTGCTTTTTTTAATGCATTTTCTTTCCAATCAACTTGCACATTATCAATGGCATATTGGGCAGCTTCTGGTGAAAATTTCTCTCCATATTCCGATGTTAGTTGATCGTATACTCCTGCCTTAGACATATTCATGATATCGCTGTATGTTGTTGCCTTTTTTAGGGCTGATTTGTATTCTGTTGGAATATTTTCTTCCACTTTTTCCTCTACTTGAGTAGTATTTTCTGTTTTTTGAGTAGTCTCTTCTACTTTATTTACTTGATCCACTTCTTGTTCAATAGTTTGATTTGATTCTGAATGATTTGATGAATCTTCCCCACCGAAAGCTCCAATCATGACAAATAAAATAATCAACCAAAACCACCATTTTTTATAAAATGATTTTTTATTTTTCGCCCCACATTCTGGACATACTTTAGCCTTAGATGCTATTTCTTTAGAACACGTTTTACATTTAATCATTTTTCCCATTATTCAGGTCCTCCTTCGTTTTTTTACTTCTCTATGCGATGATATATAACTTAATTAGATCAGTATCGATTGAAATGACACCTATTGATTATACAAATAACCTAAACCAAAAGGGTCTGCTAGGAGCAGACCCTTTTGGTTTAATATAAAAAATTAGCGTTTCAAAAAATCATTAAGTAATCCCCAAATCATGAATATAATAAAATTATAAACCATTAATCCAGTCAATAAATTATCTTTTATACCCGGAAGTCTCTGTTGAAGCTGTTTATAATTACTGTTGAGTAACGTCATACTAATTAAACAGATAACGAGTGATACATTTTCAATCCAAGTAATGATTGAAGTACCTTGAGTTCCCCCAAATATTAAAAACAGATACCAAAGCGTCGCAATAATGACAAATAGTAGATTTCCACGTCGGTATCCTGGAATTTGTCTAATTTCTTTTAAAACAAGATTTTTAGGTTCCTTGTTAGGAAGAATGTTTAAAAAGTCTAAACAAGATAAATATAGGTTAACTTGTTGCCTAATTAATGATTCTTTTAGTTCTATTGGCCTATGAATCAGTTTGGATAAGTCTGACTTTAATTCATGCACATTTTGATATCGATCATTCGGTGAGAGTTTCGTACATTTATCGATGATTCTCCCAATCTTAGATCGATTTTTTTGATACATATCACCAGTTGTTAATACATTTAGTAACACACCAATCGAGTAAATATCACTGCGTGCATCCGTTTGTTCAAATCCAAATTGCTCAGGTGAAGCGTAACCTTTAGTTCCTAAAATGTGTGTATCGAGCTGGCGATTATTTTGGTAAACACGCGATACATCAAAATCAATCAGTTTCAAAACTCCGTCTGCACTAATCATGACATTGGATGGTTTAATATCGCGGTGGATAATTGGGGGTTTTTGATTGTGTAGTACTTCTAGTACTTCACATAAGCGAATTCCACATTTAATCGCAAAACTTTCATCTAACGGCTCATTCATATATTCTTGTAAGGTTCGTCCGTTGATAAATTCCTCGATAACAATTAAACAATCTTCACATTCAAATATCTCTTCTATTTTTGGAAGATGTCGATTTTTAATATGTTGTAATTTTCGATAAACATCTAGATTATAATTTTTCAGAATTTTCTTAATATAAATTTTACTTGTTAACGAATTTTGAACAAGTAAAACGTCACTTTTAGGTGAATGATTTAATTCAACTAATGTTTCATATAATGAAATTTGATATTCTTGTTCTAGTTGATCCATATAATCCCCTTAACATTGATTTAAAGTTTAACTCATTATACTATTATACTATACAAGTCCAAGTAAGTTTTTAACAGCGTAAAAACTTTTGACTAAATTAAATTTCTAGGACCTAGGAACGATCAAACTATTTCTGTAAATATATAATTTGTGATTTGAGGTGTGAATATGAGCGATAAAAAAACGACAGAGCTTGATACAATATTAAACTTTATTGAAGATGAGAAAATGTTAGATGACTACTTAAAACTTCAATTACCCAAAAACACATTAACGTTTATCAATTATCTTGAGGAAATTCGTTCAAACAAAAACTTAAAGAAAGGCTTGTGGATTGAACAAGCTGATATTTCACGTTCTTATGCATATCAGATTTTTAATGGAACTAAATCTCCTAGTCGCGATACCATTTTAAAATTATGTATTAGCGGTGGTTTTTCCCTTGAGGAGACTAATAAAGCTTTGACTCTTGGCGGATTTAATAAGTTGTACGCTAAGAATCGTCGTGATTCTTTATTAATTTTTGCACTGAATAAACAGTTAAATCTGATTAATACGAATTTATTTTTAGATCGTTATGAACAAGATTCCCTTGGAAATATCGATTAAAAGATAGGTTTTATAGCAATTCCTCTTATCTTTTGATAAAATGAAGTGCATATCATTTGACAAATATTTTTTAAGGGGAAGTTATGGAGAATTATAAGATTGGACAATTAACTAAGACAATGGGAGTGTCTCCTCATTTATTAAAGCATTATGAAAAATTTGATTTAATTATTCCAACGAAAGACCATGAAACTAATTATCGTTATTATGATTTTGGGCAGTTTGGAAGATTGATTCAATCTAAAAAATTTCGTAATATAGGTTTTTCGATTAAGGATACTTCTGACTTAGTTAAAGGAATTGATAATACAAAACTAAATGAGATGCTATCAAAGCATATTGACTCTCTTCAAGTTGAAATTGAAAATTTAAAATTACAACAAAAGTTGGCGATAGATTTATATGATTCGAGTGTAGAATGTGATGAAAGATTAAATCAATGGTTCATTGAAATGATGCCAACTCGATATATTTTAATCCAGAGTGATAATAAAAGATTAATTGAAGAACACCATAGTTTAATCGGAGAAATTAATTTAATTGATCATGCCCCAATTACAGAGTCGTTATTATATATTCCAAAGTCTAATTTAAAGACGGAGGATTTTAGTTATCACTGGTGTTTGGGGATTTCACAAACTGCACTAGATTTTTTACAGTTAGCAGTTGATGAACGATTTATTCGTATAGATTCTTGTCGTGTTTTTACAACTTATTTAAAAGTTAAGATCCCGTATACTGAAAACAAAGTTCTAATTCATGCGATTAAGGAAATCTTCACTGCGTATCCGTTTCATTGTAGTGGGGATATCATCGCTATCTTATTAAAATCGACTTGCGAGGATGAGATTCTGTATCAATATTTTAAAATATATATTCCAATCGACTAACCTGTGTCCTACACTCGGGTTAGTTTTTTTTTATGCTGATTTGAGAATCTGTGTCTATTCCAAATATGTAAATTAATTAGAAAATGAATAAAAAAAGTAGATTTTTTATATTAATTTTTTCACAAATCCTGTTGACTTGCCACTTACCCTCACCCTTAAACTGAGATTGTTAAATAAAACACAAAGTTTATTTGGGGAGGTTATCATCATGAATCATTTTTCTAAACGTGCTGCCGCTGCTTTTTTAGTCATGGCATTACTTACAACTGGATGTTCTGCTAATGAAGCATCAACATCATCTGATTCAGTATCTGAATCAACGCAATCAAAAGGAACACTTAAAGCTGGAACTTATACCGCAACGGGGACTGGAAACAACGGAACCATTACAGTCGAAGTTGTCTTAAGTGAAACAAAAATTGAAAGTATTAAAATTTTAGAATCAACAGAAACGGCAGGACTTGGAGATAAAGCTTTAGAATCTTTAATTGAAGAAGTCGTAGCAAACCAAACAATTGCCGTTGATACGGTAACAGGTGCAACAAATAGTTCAAGTGCGTTATTAACAGCTATTGAAACATGTTTAACAGAAGCAGGCGCTAATATTGAAGATTTTAAAACTGAAATTGCTAAAGTTGGAATCGACGAAGAAATCACAACTGAAATCGTTGTTGTTGGGGGAGGTGCTTCAGGTTCGGCTGCTGCCTTACAAGCTGTTCAAGATGGAGCAAAAGTAACATTAGTTGAAATGACGGCATCTCCTGCTGGTCAAGGAACAATGGCTGGTGGATTATTTGGAACAGATTCAACTCAACAACAAGAACAAGGTAAAACAGTAGATGGTAAATGGTTCTATGATCAATTCGTTGATACAAGTAACTATACTGCAAATGGTGGATTATTATCTAAAGTAATTCAAAACTCTGGACGCACTGTTGACTGGTTAATCGAAAATGGGGTGAATTTAATCTTAGCTCATCCTTCAACTGGTGGATATGAAGAGCATAAGTATACGCATCCTAATTCAACTATCCATGGATATGTAGATGGAGGAACTGTTGCTATTACAACATTACATGAACAAATTGTAGCACTAGGTGGAGAAGTTCTATATTCAACTAAAGCAACAGATTTAATGATTGAAAATGGTGAAATTAAAGGAATTCAAGCTGAGAAAGAAGACGGTGGAATCTTAACAATTAATGCTGATGCCGTCATTTTAGCAACAGGTGGATTTGCTGGAAACGAAGAATTAGTAACTAAATATTTTGGTGAAGGCGTAGGAAAAGGTCGCGTTGCAACAAATATCGGAACAGGTATCGAAATGGCCATCTCTGCTGGGGCTGCAGCAAGTTATGAAGATGCTATTACAATGCATTATGGAGTTAACCGCGGTGGATCATCTTGGGGATCTGCACTAAACTCTGCTTTAATTAATCCATTCTTATTTGTTGATGTTGATGGAAATCGTTTCATGAATGAAGAATCATTTATTTTCGAACCAATTAAAACATCAAATGTTATTAAATCATTACCTCAAATGACAGCTTATGAAATCTTCGATCAAACGATGATCGATATCGTTAAAGAAAAAGGAGCTGCTGGTTTAACTGATGTTTATACTGGTGAATTAGCAACTAATCCAACAGTATTTATTGAAGTTGGACACGAAGTTAACACAGCCGACGCTGCTAAAAAAGCTCATACACCAACGGATATCATGCCTGATATTGAAGCGTTAATTGAAGCAGGAAGTATTATTACTGCAAACAGTCCTGAAGAATTAGCAGAAAAATTAGGAATGGCTCACTTAGTTGATACTATCGCACGTTACAATGAATTATGTGAAACTGGTGAAGATACTGATCACTTTAAATCATCTAAATATTTAGATAAATTAGAAGGAACTTTATATGCTGTTAAAACAACTCCTTCAGTCTTCTTAGGAACTTTAGGTGGAATTGATATTAACGATAATGCTGAAGTATTAGATCCTAACGGAAAAGCAATTAAAGGATTATATGCTGCTGGATCAGAAACAAATGGAGCATATGGAAACAGCTATGTCTTCTTTGAAGGTGGAACTTTAGGATATGCTTATGGAACTGGTCGTATTGCCGGTGCAAGCGCAGCCGCAAGTTTAAAATAAAAAACATCATTGTTTACCTAACATGTCAATCCCTATTACATACATCCCTCTACTATTAGCACTAGTAGAGGGATTTTTTGTACTTTAAGCTTTCTTTTATGTTATTTTTCTCTACCCTAATATCGAAGTCCCGCATATTATAAAATTGGGATGCTATTTATCCTACCCTATTTTAAAGAAGAGTGATAAAAAATGATCTTGATTGGAATGTTACATCATCGTAAAATGCCCACTTCCATTGAAAGAACTTCTTTTTATGCCCTTGCCGCTAAAGAAGAAGGGGTAGATTTTATTTATTTTTCACCTAAAGGGGTGGATTTTAAAAATAAAGTCATTAATGGCTATGTGTATAAAGACGGAATTTGGAAACGTGCAACTAAACGATTTCCTGATGTCATTTTCAATGCAGGGAGTCCTGCAAAGCTTAATCGTTCAAAACAGATCGTTAACCGATTAAGAAAAGAAATTCCATTTACAAGTTATCCAGTAGGAAATAAAATGGCGGTATATAAGCGTTTAAAAAAGGCAAAAGTTTTTTCACGTTACTTAATTCCAACTCAAACAGTTTCTTCAACCCAAGAACTGTTGAAGTTTATACAAAAGAATGGAAAAATTGTCTTTAAACCGGTTGGTGGTCATCAAGGTGAAGGTGTAACCTTTATTGAACGAAAAGGACAAAAGTTCTTAGTTCAATTTGAAGGGGTAGATCATATCTATACCCTATCTCAATTAAATGAATTTGTGTCAAAAAGAATCCTTCATACAAACTATCTTGTACAACGCTATATTAACTCTAAAAATAGTGATGGTGAACCAACGGACTTTAGACTACATGTGCACAAAGATGGAAATAAAAAGTGGATTATATCAGTCATTTATGCACGAAGTTCTACAACAAGAAGCTTAATTACAAATGTTCATCAAGGAGCAAAAGTCGCCGTCTTAGATGACTATTTAAAAGAACACAATCCACGTCATCGAGAAGAAATGAAGAAAAAACTTGAAATCTTCGCCATAAAGCTTGCCAATCACTTAGATGATTTACAGGAAAAATCTCATCTTCATAAATTTGACGAACTCGGAATTGATATCGGAATTGATGAACACAACAATATCTGGATATATGAAGTCAACTGGCTTCCTGGCACTCCACACTCCTTCTATGGAAAGTATGGAATCGAAACTAACACTATTCGTTATGCCGCAAGCTTATGTAAAAAATGATGTGTGAATGAACGTAAGATTAGCAAAAGAATGCTACATCAGAAGATTAGGATAAGAAACTTAGTAATATGACATCAAAAGTATTTCTAATACCTAAAGTTCCTAGTCTTATTTCCTATCATTCCATTTATAAAAGACTTCCCACATACACACTTGGATAAAGCTGAACTACTCAAATGAAATCATCGTCAAAGCTATTAAATTATTGTTTACAAAAGGAAGTAATAGGTAATGAAAACCATTATATTTATAAATAGTAACAAAACCGGCTCTAGTCGTGAAGCTATTAAAGCCGCAGATAAAATGGGATACTTTACAATTTTATTAACTGATAAATCCGGATTTACAAATCGTTCAGAATACCCTGAAATAAAATTAGTGAAACGAGTCAATTTTAAAAACATGGATGAAGTTCGTAACGTCATAAGTAACTTACAAAAAACAGGTAAATTTGAAATTAAATGTATCATTAGCTTTATTGATCAATATTGTTATGTAGCAGCTCAATTAGCAGAAGAATTTGGTCTTAGTCAATTCACAACAGCTGGAATTATGAATATGGAAGATAAGTTATTATCACGAAATGCGGTTAAAAATTCTCCTTATAGCCCCCGTTTTATTAAACTAAATCCAAATGAAAGTTTTAGTAAGCGTGAAGTTAAAGACTTAATTCCATTCATGTTAAAATCTCCGTCTTCAGCAGGATCTAAAGATGTTTTTAAAATTACATCGATGGATGAGTTTAACACTTATCGAAAAAGACTCACTAAAAAATATCCACAAGAGCCTCTACTTCTTGAGGAATACCTTGATGGCCCTCAATATTTAGTTGAATGTATGGTTATTAAAAAAAGCGTTCATATTGTCGCGATTATCGAGCAAGAGATTACATTTTACAATCGTTATATCATCACGGGGTATAATCTAGTGATTGATCCAAATCCAAAATTCTATGAATCTCTTAAAGTTGCTGTAAAAGATATCATTGAACTTCACGGGCTTGAAAATGGTTCCTGTCATCTTGAAATGCGCCTCGTTAATAAACAATGGAAGCTAGTTGAAACAAATCCTAGAATTTCTGGTAGTGGAATGAATGAGTTTCTTGAAATTGGATTGGGTATAAATCTTGTAAAAGAAACGTTAAAACTAGCACTTGGTAAAGAGCCTGATTTAGAACCTAAACACAAAAAAAATGCATTTGCACAATATATTATTGTCAAACAAAAAGGAATCTTAGAGCGAGTCTTAGGAAAACAAGCTGCACTTACATCCCCTAATGTTAAATCAGTTTATATTAAACCTAGAAAAGGTACACTCTTAACCCCCCCAGAATCAATGGGAAATCGTTATGCTTATGTTGTAGCAATTGGAAAAACTGAAAATGAAGCCAAAAAAAATGCTAAATATGCTGCTTCAAAAATAAAATTCGTCTTAATGCCTTATACAAATCGTAATGTCAATCGAACTAATACTCGAAATCTTAGTCGAAATTCAAATCGAAAACCAAGACGTTAGCTCTTTAAATTTCCTATTTAAAACTCCAACCCTATTGGAGTTTTTATTTTGGAAAAAATTATCCGTTCGCTCTCAATTCGCATATGATAGCATTGGGGTAGTGTTTTTATCTATCCTAAGGAGAGAAAAATATGATATTAATTGGATATTTAAGCCATCGCAAAAATCCAAGAACGGTGAAGCAGGCTTATTACTTTGCAGTCGCTGCCCAAAAAGAAAATGCAGAATTTTTATTTTTTTCACCAAAAGGGATCGATATTGCAAATCGGAAAATCAATGGATATATCTTAGTTAAAAATCAGTGGAAAAAAGTTGAACGCCGTTTTCCAGATGTTATATTCAACCACGGAAATCCAGGTAAAATGGCTCATTCCCAAGATAAAATTGATGTCTTAAAACAAGAAATTCCTTTTACAAGCCATTCCATTGGATCAAAAATGACAGTTTATTATCGCTTAAAAGAAGCGAAAACTTTTTCAGAGTATTTAATTCCTTCTATTACGGTTTACTCACCTAAAGATGTTTTAAACGCTTTAAATAAATATAAAAAAATTGTATTTAAACCGAATGATGGTCATAAAGGGATTGGTGTGACTTTTATTGATAAATTACCTAAAGGATATAGTGTAAAAGTAGATCATCAGAAATTTATATATAATGAAGCACAATTGATGAGATTTGTGAAACAACGTATCAGAGGTAAAAAACATTTAATACAGCCCTGTATTAATTCTAAGACACGATATGGTGTCCCTTTTGACTTAAGACTGCATGTGCAAAAAGATGGTAATGGTGAGTGGAAAGTTGCCTTAATTTATGCCCGTGTAGCTCGTAATAATTCGTTCGTTACTAATTTAAGTAGCGGAGGATCTCGGGTTCCAATTGAAAAATTTTTACGCCAACAATACCCAAAAGAATACAGTGCCATGAAAAAACGCCTTGAAAGATTTGCATTGGATTTGGCACGGCACATGGATGAGATTCAACAACAAGTTCATTCTGAAACTTTAGATGAGCTTGGTATTGATATTGGTATTGATCAAAATAAACATTTTTGGATTTATGAAGTAAATTGGCGCCCTGGACTTCCTCATGCATTATTTGGAAAAGTAGGTGCTGAGCGCACAATGATTCAGTATACGATTTATTTAGCTAAACAACATAAATCTCACCTCAATAACCGATAAGGATAGTTGTTCCCTTCTTAATTAAGTTCAATTCATTATGATAAAGTTCTACTATTAAATACATCATATTTTTATTCCTTATAATACTTATAGCAAGATTGTCACTTAACTTAACATCGGGAACTATGAAATTCAAATCATAAGGGAGACCCACCCTAAATCATAAGGAGATATTATTATGAAAAAACTTTCAATAGGTACGATTAGAAAGGTGATTCACGGTTCTCTTGTTAAAGGAAATGATAATCTCATGATTTCTTCCGTTGTGACACAAGCAAAACAAGTAGAATCTAGTAATACCCTTCTTTTCTTACTCAATCCTAGAACTTTTGACTGGAGATTTATCAAAAAATACTTACCTTGTGCAATTGTTACAGATCGGCCTATTGGTCACTGTCCATTCGGTAATAACTGTACAATTATCAAAGTTAATAAAATAAAAGAGTCATATTATGACTTTATTGATTTTTATCGTAATCAATTTGATATCCCCGTTATCGCTGTCACTGGAACATGTGGTAAAACAACAACAAAAGATATGACACGTCATATTTTAAAGCATTTTTATAAAACAGAGGGAACCGTGAAGTCTACTAACGGGGAGTCTAAACATCTCTCTTACTTAATGAAATTAAATGATAGTGTTGAAGCAGCTGTTTATGAAACTGCCGTGGCTGCTCCTGGTTATATAAAAAAAAGCTCACGATACTTTAAACCACAAATCGGAATCATCACAAACATCGGTATTGACCACCTTGATCAATGTAAAACACTCGAAGGTTACATAAAAGCTAAAGGTGAAATGGTGAAAGCAGTTGGTGAAAAAGGAACCTTAATCTTAAATGCCGACGATGATAACATTAAAAAAATTAGCTTAGAAGATTTTAAAGGAAAAATTATTTACTATGGTGTAGGCGAGAATGCCGATTATCAGGCTTCAAACATTGAATTCGTACCTAAAGGAATGAGTTACATTTTAACTGTTAATAATAAAAGATACAAAGTTTTCATTCCTGGTTACGGTGTCCATCAAGTTTATAATAGCATGGCTGCCATTGCAGCTGCTTATGAAGTGGGAATTAGCTATCGTGATTCTATTAAACTCCTTCCTTCATTCAAACATTTAAATTCTCACTTTGAAGTTATGAAAGGATTGAATCAATGTCAGCTGATTGTGGATACTTGGAACATCAATCCTACTTCACTCGAAGCAAGTATTAAAACAATGTGTGAAATAGCTAAAAATCGTAAAAAAATAGCGCTAGTTGGTAGCATTGATGCACTGGGGAAAAACTCAAGACAACTTCATCAAAAAGTTGGGGATATGATTTGCCAGTATGATCTCGACGTATTAATCACTATAGGATCCCAAGCTAGATATATTGCTTTGCAATGTCGTCGAAATGGATTTAAAGGGAAAGTATATAGCTTTTCATCAACAGAAGGAGTGCGTCGATTATTGAATCAAATTGTTGATAAAGATACAACACTACTTACAAAATGTTCAATGCATGACCCGGCAGTCATTAACTTCGTAAATAACCTTAAACTTAAAAAATAATAAAAAAACTGTTCAGATTTAAATATACTCTGAACAGTTTTTAAATTCTATTCGACTTCTCACTTTGCTCCTCGAATTATCTCAGTCTAAATAAGTTTTTCACACTCGGAAAACTTTTACTCAAAATAGTGGAAGCTTATTCTCTTAAAGATGTTAGATTGCCCCTATCGTTCTCCTTAGTATCAACAGAAGGGCTTAAGTAGTAAGTCTGATTATAAATGTATGAATTAAAGTTCTTTTGTATATAGAATTGCATATTGCTTAATTTGTATTTTAGGATATGTTATATTTAAAACTAGGAAATCATCAATCTTTTACATTTAATAAAAGATTGTTTATCAATATGTTTTTTTTACTAGGAGGGGCTTTTAAATGTTTAACGATATTTTAATCAAACCAAACAATAATGAACTTCATGTTTATAGTTACTTTGATCGTGAATTTATTTGTAGCGTTAAATTAAATGATAAAATTCAAATAGAATGTTATGATGACATTGTTTTTCTTTCAGGAGAACTTAAACAAAACACGATTACGAATCAACTACATTTAGTTGACCGAAATGGATTTGTTTGCCCTATTGAATTTGGAACAGTTTATAAAAAGCTTTGGTTAATTGAAGATGAATCAATGTTTAATAAATTCTAATTAATGATTACTAAAAAGGTTCAGAACTCAAGTTTCTGAACCTTTTTACTTGATGTTAGTAGCTTTAGTATGACTTGAGTAGAAGTGATAAGACTCAACCCTATACTATTTTATTGGCTACTTATGAACAATGATGCTATCCTCACTTATCCTATCATTTAAAATTGATTTTCGTATGCGCCTGATTTTCATCATCCAATTAATATCATTTAAATTTAGTATCTTCCTTTTATAAGTAAATCATTGATCAGTTCACTGATTCTCAGTCTTTCATCGTATACCCATTCAACATCAAATTCAATATTGAAACTTTTACAGAATGAGTAGTATAGGTTAACCTCTTGATAGTAGGTTTCTAAATTTGATAAATTAACTTCACCTAGATGAGGTCTTGGTACTTCACCCACTTTTTGAACAAAATAGCTTTCGATGAAAAATAGTAGCGTCGATAAGACTTCATCATTATGCACATCAATTGGTAACTTCATCAATTTCCATTCCACATATTCATCCAATTTATAACGACGGACTTTATCTAAGACTAAAATATAATCACGGATATCCATCTTACGATAATACAGGGTCTCAACAGGCATTGTACTCCAAAGCGCCAGCTTTTCTTTGAGCGGTAATCCTTCAATCTGAAGTAACACTTCACTTGGTCCAATGACAGCTTGTTCAATCGGGTCATCTTCCATCTCAATCTTTTCTTTTAAAAATGAATAAGAACGTCCATACCCTGCTACATATCCGACTTCATAAATTCCAATCCTTCCTGCTCGTCCTGCAATTTGTTTGACTTCTTGGGACGTTAAAAATCGTTCTTCTTCTCCATCAAATTTGCATAAATTCATGAATACAATGCGTCGAATTGGCAAATTAACACCCATTCCAATCGCATCCGTTGACACTAAAATTAAATTTTTCTTATGCACAAAGTCATAATACTGCATTTTACGAACCTCGGGTGGCAAATCACCATAAATCACACTCGCATTGATTCCCATCTCCTTATACTGTTTTGCTAGCTGTAAAACTTTTCGTTTTGAAAAAAGGATAAAGGCATCTCCTTCTTGTGTATCCTGATGATTAAATGGCTCTTTTTCTATAACTAATGGCACAAGTCTTTCATATTCAATGACTTCAAACTCATCGCCACAATCTTTAATCATTTCAAGTAAGATTTCTTTTGCATTTAACGCCCCACAGACATGAATCTCAGAACATCGAAGCCCTAAAAGAGCACGCGTCCAAGAAGAGCCACGCTGATAATCTCCAATCATCTGAATCTCATCAATAACTGCTACATCGTAAGTCTGATCTAAATTCACTTTTTCAACCGTTGAACTTTGATGGTTTGCTTCGGGAATAATAACCTCTTCCTCCCCCGTTAATAACGTACAAGGTACCCCTTCTTTATTTAACCGTTCATAAATTTCAAGCGCCAAAATGCGAAGAGGTGCAAGATATACACCTTTTTGACTTTGTTTTAAACGTTCAATAGCTCGATGGGTTTTTCCCGTATTCGTCTGACCTAAATGCAAATAAATTTTACGTTTAAGATTTCTTGCTTCCTGATATTCATCTTTAGGGTTTTTGGGAAAATGTGTTTTAAATGAATCCGCCATTAAATTAGGAATATGACTACTGACGAGCGCCGTTAAAATACCCGATGATAAATACTCTGGAAGATGCGATTGAACAATTTCATCAAATTCAAAGCTTGTATTATTTTTGTCATTATAGTCTTCTAATAATCGAACTGATATTTCATCTAACAAGTCGCGATATTCCTTATACACTTGATGATACCCTTTAAGCGATTGACCATCCATTTCAGTCAGCACCTTTAACTTTTTTCGAACTGCCGCCTCGTGATTCCACAGGTTTCCTATCTTAGTGTGGTGCACGACTTGTTTAATGCCGAATAGCTGTTCTTTTAATTGTTTGAGGTCACGGATTTCACGTCTATTTTTTTTCATAATCATCACCTTCAACAAATTTCGACTTTCTACTCATTATTTATAGGATGGTCATTTTTTAAAAAACATTGCTCACTTTTTACTTTTCTTTTTATATGCTATACTAACAGTGTTGAAAAAATTTTTTATAAACTAAGGAGTTGTTTGTTTGATCAAGCATCGTAAAATGGATTCCGTCCTTTAAGAGAGGACATCCAATTTGTCCTCTCACAGTAGCAAAAATCGTACTACTAACTAATTGGAGGATTTAAAAATGAACTTAATTATTAGAACTGAACATGAAAAAGAATTTAACCAAATTTATGACTTTGTGCGTATAGCATTTGAAACAGCTCAAGTATCGGATGGAAACGAGCAAAACTTTGTCAATGAGCTTCGCGCCAGTGAAAACTATATTCCTGAACTTGCCTTAGTCGCTTTAGTTGACGGAAACATTATTGGACATATCATGTTAACAAAATATATCGTTCAAGATTTGAATCAAAATCATGACGTTTTATTACTTGCTCCACTTTCTGTTGACCTAAATTATCGCGGTCAAGGTATAGGTTCAAAACTTGTCATGAAAAGTTTTGAGCTAGCTCGTAAGATGGGATATACAGCTGTTGTATTAGTTGGGGATCCTGCTTACTATCAACGATTCGGCTTTAAATCTTCTGTTGATTTTGGCATCAACTGTCATGAAATTCCTGCTCAGTACATTCAAGCTTGTGAATTAGTTGAAGGAAGTTTAGATAACGTCTTTGGCACTCTTACATTCTAATGAAAACACCTTTAGGAAACTCCCTAAAGGTGTTTTATTTTTAGTCCAAGTAGTGTCGCTAATTGAAGAGCCTGTTCTGGTGAGACACTTAATCCTTTTAAATTTTCCATTGGAATTACAATTCCGTCTATCTTACAGTTTGAAAAATCGAGACCATTCAATGAGGTGTGAATAAATTCTGCTATCTCTAATTGATTTTCTTCAAATGCAACTTTATTAAACTGACATTCATTAAAACTTCCATGTGAAAACTGATTACTTAGTAAATTTACTTTTTTAAACGTTGAAAAGGAAAAGTTGATATATCGTCCACTATTTTCTTTAAATAGTGTTTGTTGGATGCCACAGTTTGAGAAATCACTTCCTGTCAGACGACAGTTTTGAAAAATACAACGATGTATAATTCCATCAGGCATTTTAATATTAGACAAATCACAGTTTTCAAAAATCGTATCCGTTAAATCAATATGATCAAATTCACATTCTAAAAACACAACATTTTTAAAATGACATTGATTTAAACTTAGACGCTCAATGGATAAATATGAAATTTCTTCGTTTTCAAATTGCATCCCATGAATGTAGTAGTCTTCTGCCAAGCACTCTGTGAAGGTAAGGTTATGATTTAATTTCCCTGTTCTTTTCGGTTTCTCAATTTTCTCCATTGTCTACTTCTCCTCTACTTATAAATCATTTCGTATAATCTATTTATTTTCTCATTTAAGGTATGTATACTAAAAATTCCCGCTTCTTTGATATATTCTTTCCCCTCTATGAATAGAATCGTAGCGGGAACGGAATAGACGCCAAAGTGTGATGAAATTTCAGCATCCTTATTCACATCTATTATCCGCATTTCAATTTCAGGATACTGCTCTATTATTTTTCCTACTTTCGGTAATAACGCAAGACAAGCACTACATTGGCTTCCTTTAAAATAGAGCAACATCATTTGATGTGTTGAAAGTTGTTGAAGCAACAAATCTTTATTCATATAGGGCTCCTTTTTGTCTCATTCTTAATAAGTATTATTATATCCTGATATAGTTTTAATCTCACCTTAATTTATAAAAAAGGTTCGCTCTTATTGAGAGCGAACCTTTTTGGCTTAATCGACTGATTTAAGTGATTCTACCATTTCGATTTTTTTCAATTTATAATACATTGCAAAGTTTACTACGAAGGCGAATAAAATAGTTAAGCCTGCTGAGTAAATAAAACTTAGTGGAGCAATTTGTCGTCCAAACATCATATTATCAAGTTCGACTGTGAGCATGATATAACGATGTAGTAAAATTCCAAGTCCAAGTCCAACAACCGTTCCAATCAAGGTTAAAATGATATTTTCTCGATAAATATAAGCTGAGACTTCTTTATCATAGAATCCTAATACTTTAATCGTTGCAATCTCACGCATACGTTCTGAGATGTTAACATTCGTTAAATTATACAAGACGACGAATGCTAAAGCTCCGGCAGAAATAATCATTAATAAAACGACATAGTTCAAATTCTGAATCATGTTATCAAAATTACTTCCAATCGATGAGTTCCAACTTATCCCACTTACACCCGCTTGATTCATATAATCTGATGAAACCGCCTCTTCAAGTTCTAACGTATCATCATTAGCAACACCTAAAATACTTTCAAATGTTGGCGTCTCATTAAATAATTCTTCATAATAAGTTGGTGATAAATAAACATAATGGAATAAATAATTTTCAACAATTCCCGCTACTTTAGCCTCTGCTTTTTTACCATCGGCATTTTCAATCGTCACATTATCTCCAACTTTAACCCCCAATTGTTTACCTACTTTCTCACTCAACACGACTCCATATTCTGGAAGTTCAACCTTTTCTTGTGTCACACGATTTCTGAGTGAAACAAATGGATCTAAATCAGCAACTGAATGGGGAACGAAGACATTAACATCTTTTGTCACGTCATCATCAGATAGTTTACCATTCTCACTATGAATTGATAAAACGCCCTGAATTCTCGGATCATTTTGTAGCTCAGTAACTAGTGCTTTTTCATCTGAAAGTGAAATATCTTTATTTAACTTCATCGTCATATTATATTTAAATATTTCTCCAAATTGCGTATCCACAATTGTACGAATTGAATCTTTAACTCCAAATCCTGTTACAAGTAACGCCGTACATCCCGCAATTCCAAAGACTGTCATGAAGAAACGTTTTTTGTAACGGAATAAGTTTCGTACCGTTACTTTCGCAATGAAGTTTAGGCGATTCCAAATGAATGGAAGACGTTCTAGTAAAATTCTTTTCCCTTCTTTCGGTGCTTTAGGTCGCATTAAAATAGATGGTGTTTCTTTTAATTCCGCATTGACTGCAAAGAATGCTGATAAGGTTGTGACCCCTACTGCAATAAGTGTTGCAATGATTACCAATGGCCAACTAAATACTAAAATAGTATCTGGTAAAGTATACATCATACCATAAGCATCAATCACAACATTCGGGAAAACATTAAATCCGATTATGGTTCCTAAAATTGCCCCTGTCATACTTGCTAGTGCAGCATAAACTAAAAACTTCGATGCAATTTTGACTTTACTATATCCTAATGCTTTTAACGTTCCGATATTTAATCGTTGTTCATCTACCATGCGTGTCATTGTTGTTAAACAAACTAAGGCAGCAACTAAGAAGAAGAAAATCGGGAAGATTTGTGAGATGGCTTCAATACTCGAAGCCGCATTTTTATAATCTACATATGAATAATGAGAATCTCGATCTAGCACATACCATTCTGGATAAGTCATATCATTAATTTGATCCTGTGCTTCTTGTAGCTTTTCTTCGGCCTCTTTAAATTGTTCTTCTGCTTCGGCTTTTCCATTTTCATAGTCCGCTTCAGCTTTAATTAATTCTGCTTCACCTTTTTCAATTTCATCTTCTGCTGTCTTAAACTGTGCATAAGCATTTGATTTTTCCGTTTCTAATTTAGCTTTTTGCTCTGCTAATTCTTGTTTTGAAGCTTGAATCGTACGTTTTCCAGCTAAAATTTGATTTTCTCCATCAATTAAGGCTTGTTTATTTTTCTCAAGTTCAGCTCTTCCGGCATTTAATGTCTGTAGCGCTGATTCATAACTTTGTAAGATAGGAGCAAGTTGCGCTTCAATAGCCACTCTTTGTTCATCTGTTAAATCTGGATTTTGTAGTGAGGCTTGTAGTTGATTTTTATAGGCATCAAGTTGTGCAACTTGTTCTTCCCCAGATTTAAGCTGTGCCTCAGCAGCTGCTATTTGAGACTGTGCACTTTCTTTTTGAGCTAAAAAATCATTATACGCACGATTTAACTCATCCTCTGCTTGTGTTAACTGTGCTTCCCCCTGTGCAATTTGTTCCTCAGCTGATTGAATCGTACTTTCAAACTCTGCTTTATTAGAAGCAAGTTGAGCTTTTCCGTTTACTAAATCTTGTTTCGCTGTTTCGATTTGACTTGCGGCATCCTCAAGTTCTGCTAGTGCCTCTGCTTTTTGCCCCTCGTATTCTATTCGATTTTTATCAAGTTCTGACTGTGCTTCTTCCATCACTTCATCATATCGATGCTTTGTTTGAGTTTCGCTTAGCACTTCAATTTCATCTACTACGTGAGACACTGTGTCTTTATACTGATCTGAGAATGTATCAAGAGCTTTTGTGTTCGATAAACTCACATACATTTCAGTATAGATATCTGATTTAAAATCACTTTGTGGAATCATCATAAAGCTTGAGATATTTCCGCTCCCGATATTTGATGTTCCTTTATCTGCTGACAAATAATATGGAGTTTCAACAATTCCAACGATCGTATATTCAGTTGTTTTTAATGTATCACTTAACGGGTCATCTGTCCCTGATTGTAATTGTATTTTTGAACCTAGTTCAATTGAGCCAAGATATTTACTTTTTTCAACAACAGCTTCTCCAGATTTTTCAGGTAATCGCCCTTCAACTAGTTTAACTTGGTTAATATAATCTGGATTATTTGAATTTAAGTTATCAATTGGTAAGGCATGCAATCTGATAACTAATTCATTATCTTGATATTTTGTTAAAACATCTTGTGTAAAGGTTGGAAAAACCCCTGACACATCATTTAAACCTTTAACAGCTTCAACATCCTGATCGGTGAAACCAAGGGTAGAGATTAATCTCAAATCCATGAAATTATAATCATCATAGTATTGATCTACTGTCTTTTGCATAGCAAGCGGAGCAGATTTGATTCCGACAAAGAAGGCAACGCCAAGAGCAGAGATCATTAGAATCGACATAAATCTTCCTAATGATTTTTTGATATCACGGAAGGTATCTTTTGTTAAACTCTTACTCATTCTTACCACTCAATCCCTTCTACTGGCATTGGGTTTTCGTTGATTTCGATCTTAGCTACTTTTCCATTACGAACATGGATAATTTTATCCCCCATCGGTGCAATAGCTAAGTTGTGGGTAATCATAACGACCGTCATCCCCATTTTACGACATGTATCTTGTAATAATTTTAAGATTGCTTTTCCGGTATTGTAATCTAATGCACCGGTTGGTTCATCGCATAATAATAATTTTGGATTTTTGGCCAATGCTCGTGCAATAGCAACACGTTGTTGTTCTCCACCCGACATTTGAGCAGGAAAGTTATTTTTACGATGTCCAAGTCCCACTGCCTCTAAAACCTCTTGAACATTTAACGGATTTTCACAAATCTGAGTTGCTAGTTCAACATTCTCAACAGCTGTTAAATTTTGAACTAAATTATAAAACTGAAAGACAAATCCGATGTCATGACGACGATATGTAATTAATTCCTTATTTGAATAATTATTAATTTCGTTTCCATCAACTAAAATCTTTCCACTGCTGGCATGGTCCATTCCACCTAATATATTTAAAACAGTACTTTTTCCCGCTCCACTTGCCCCAGCAACAATGACAAATTCACCTTTATTAATGGAAAAATCAACACCGCTTAAAGCTTCAATTTCAACTTCTCCCATTTTGTAAACTTTTTTTACATCTTTAAACTCAATGTAACCTGCCATCTTATCACTCCCTATTTTGTTTCCTTATATTTTTAGCATCCTGAGATAGCTTACTCACAGATTTGAGCATTAATGCTAAATAAACAGATTATTGACTTTTGAACATATGTCTATTATTATTCATTTTAATAAAATGTACAATAATCAATCTTTTACACCGTGTTAAATAATCAACATTCTTTAACTATATGTTCAATAAATAAAAAAAGAAGGGATTATATAAAATGAAACCTAAACTAGAAGACCGCCGTGTTAGGAGAACAAAAAAACTATTAAAAGAAAGTTTTATTGAATTAATGTCTGAAAAACAAATCAAAGATATTACGGTAAAAGACCTTACTGAACATGCTGATTTAAATCGTGGAACTTTTTATCTTCACTATCTCGATATCTATGATTTATTAAATCAGCTTGAAGATGAAGTCATCGAAAATGTTTCAATGATGATCCAAGATTTTAATTTTAGGAATTCTAATCAATCGACTTATTTATTACTAGAACAACTCTTTGAATATATTTATGATAATAAACATATTTTAAAAACCTTTTTGCAGAGTCATTCACAAGGACATTTTTTTAATAAAATCCAACTCTTAATTAAAACGATAGGGCTTGATACACTGAAAAATCTTTATCAAGAAAGTGATTCTATTGAGTATACTTTATTCCTATCCTTTGTTTCAAATGGCGTTATTGGTGTTACAGAACAATGGATTTCTGATGGTATGACCCTAACACCAAAAGAAATGGCACTATTAATTGATAATATTATCAATCATGGTGCCAAAATCCTTATTCAAAAATAAAAAAAGAACTGTATCCTGTGATACAGTTCTTATACAAAGAAGAAAGACAAAAAAAGTAAACTAAAAATGAAAAAATTAAGCGCATAAATAGCGGTAGAGAAACTTAGGAGAAGAAGAACTTCTACTCTTCTATCATATACAGTTATTCGCGATGTTAGACTGTTTTTTTTATTTTCTCCTATCAATCGTCAGTTTTTTTAAATTAATTTGATTTTTTTGTTGCATTTTATCTCTATACGTGTTATTCTATAAAACCAACCCCTTGCGTTAAGACAAGGAATGTTTCGAAGGTTGAAGGAAGAACAATTTCCACGTACTGTTCTTGATGTGTTTTTGCATATATCATCGTCGGTAATGATGATAACCGAAGCATTCACAAAAAGGAAGTAATTACCACAAAAGATAATTACGAGCGCTTTTTCATAAATAGAGCTCAGATTGACAACATAAATGATGAGAGTCATCTCCTCACAGAAACCAATATGAAGGCTAATTCCTTAGATTCCTAAGGAAACGTGGCCACTAGGCTCTGTTTATTTTTCTTGTTTAAACGCACATGCGTTTTATAGGAAGAAGGCCTGTAAAACCTTTGGGGTTAATAAAACACCAAAGGAGGAATTTGTAATGAAACAAATTCAAATGTTAAAAGATGCAGCAAAAGGTTTAGTAATTGGAACAGCTTTATTCTATGTTACACCACATGTGATTAACATCATCGCAATGTCAGTTGCAACAAAATAATTTCATAAAAAATCCCACGATTACATATCGTGGGATTTTTTATTATTGTTCTAAATGATTATTTGGATGATTAATATTATCGACAAAATCTTTTGCTTTCTCCATTAAATCTTCTGTTTTATTAGCTACTTTTTTAGAAGCATGTTGAACACCTTGTACCATATCCTCTGCTAACTCTTCAGCACCACGAGCTGCTTTTTTAGCACCTTTTGAAATACCGTGAGCCATATCTTCCGCTAACTCTTCAGCACCACGAGCTGCTTTTTTAGCTCCATATTTTAAATCTTCAGCTAAATCTTCAGCTTTATTTGCCACTTTTTTAGCTAAATGTTCTGTATCTGTTACAACCTTTTCATATTTATCATGAGTTGACATAAGTATACCTCCTTAAATTGACTATAAGACCGTTTGAAGTGTTTCTCTTAAAATATCCACTGATTTATGAAGTTGATCGCGTTCTTCTTTTGTAATATTTAAATTATATACTTCACGTACTCCATTACGATTAATAATGGCAGGAACTCCTGTGAAGATATCTTTAATTCCGTATTGTCCATTTAAATAAGCTGAAACTGGTAAAACACAATTTTCATCATTTAAAATAGCTTTGACAATACGTGTTGTACACATCCCAATACCGTAATAAGTTGCACGTTTACGATCGATAATGTGATATGCTGCATCACGAACATTCACATAAATTTGCTCTAAATCTTCAAATTTATATTGTGGATCGTCTTGAATAATATCTAGTAAAGGTTTTACCCCAACTGTTGTGTGAGACCATAAAGGTGTTTCTGTATCACCATGTTCCCCAACAATGTATCCATGCACGTTACGTGGATCCACATTTAAATATTTACCAATTTCATGTCGTAAACGAGCTGTATCAAGCGTTGTACCTGTCCCGATGACACGATGACGTGAAAGACCCGATTCTTGCCAGGCAACATATGTTAAAACATCTACTGGATTACTTGCAATTAATAAAATTCCATTAAATCCTGATTTCATCACATTTTTAACCACATCGCGCATAATTTTAGCATTACGTTCAACTAAAGCTAAACGTGTTTCTCCTGGTTGTTGATTAACACCAGCTGTTACGACAACAATATCTGCAGTACCACAATCAGCATAAGTTCCTGCCCAAATTTCAGTTTTATCAGGAGCAAAGGCAATACCATGACTTAAATCCATTGCTTCTCCTTCTGCTTTATCATGGTTAACATCAATTAAAACTAGCTCCTCAATTCCACCTTGATTAATAATTGAGTACGCAAAACTCATTCCAACAAAACCTGTTCCGACTAATACAACGCGTCTTACTCCACTTTTCAACTTTTACACCTCTAATCAATCTTACTTTTATTGGTAGCCTCTTTAGAGTCACGCTACTATCTTTAGTATTTAAATCAACATCAGATTTATGCGAAAAAAATTGAATTTTGGTGAATTAAACTAAATTACGTAAAATAAAAAAACTATTGAATTGGCTAACTAAATCACACAACTGATCCCTTATTTTTCTACTATACGAACCTTATCCCTTTCCGCACTTTAATCAGCTTAAAAAAATGAAGATTACCTCTAAAAAATTTATCAAATCATTAAAAATATATCCAACTTTTGAATTAAATTTAAATTTCATTTTTTAGATATAGCTTTGAGTTATATATAAAATTATCTATTTTTACCTTCCATTAGATGTGCTATACTTATTTCAATTCATACATTTAGGGGGCTTTCTTCATGGAACAATTTAGCTTAACAATTGATCCACAACCATACAGAGATTTAGCTTTTTGTTATTGTGGAATGCATGAATGCGAACCTGGACATTCGTATGGTCCAGCTATCCGTCCAACCTTTTTACTTCATTTTGTTTTAAAAGGTAAAGGTGCCTATTATTTAAATGATCAAAAATACGAAATTAAAAAAGATCAATGCTTCTTAATCCGCCCTAATGAATTAACTTTTTATCAAGCTGACCAAGAAGATCCTTGGACTTATATTTGGGTTGGCTTCGATGGACAGATGGCAAAAAAATATTTAGAACATGCTGGTTTTATTGATAATCGCTTAGTATTAAATGTCCATGATTGTGAAACCTTGAAGTCCTATGTCGCAGAGATGT
The DNA here is from genome assembly GCF_017941855.1 of Turicibacter sp. Classification (NCBI taxonomy): domain Bacteria; kingdom Bacillati; phylum Bacillota; class Erysipelotrichia; order Erysipelotrichales; family Turicibacteraceae; genus Turicibacter; species Turicibacter sp. The sequence goes on from NZ_JAGAVR010000107.1 coordinate 42,175, forward strand.
TAAATTGTAATAAATCAACTCATGCGAACGAATTAAAATATCAAGGGCTTCTTTATCTCCTTCTTTCTAAACTCTCAGAATCGAGTCATATTCAAACAAAACAACCAAGCCTTCAAGAAGATAATCACTATGTGAGTAAGGCCATTGAATTTATCGAAAATAATTACTTTAACTATATTAAAGTGAGCGATATTTCCCACTATCTATGTTTAAATCGCACTTATTTAACTTCACTTTTTCAAAAGCATTTAGGAATGTCCCCCCAGAACTTTTTGATTCAATTTCGAATGACTAAGGCGGCAGATTTATTACTTCAAACCGATTTATCTGTCGCTAATATTTCGCACTCTTGTGGATACAGTGATCCCCTTGCTTTCTCAAAAGCTTTTAAAAAAGCAAATGGGATTTCACCAAGTGAATACCGTCATTTAAACCATTAAAAAGCCAGGATCGCCTGGCTTTTACTGTATATGATAAGGTTGTAAGTCATTAATGAAAGGTAATTTTTCTAGTAAATACGTTGCTAAATTAACCCCAGGCCCTACAAACAGAGTCAAAATAATTGTTCCACCCCCAATAGGACCTTGCAATAACAAAGCAATAATCATACAAATAGCATCCATCATTAGTTTAGCTGTTCCAATTTTCAGGTTACTTACTTCGCTAATAGAAACCGTAATATCATCATTTGGATGAGCCGGTAATTTAGACTTTAAGTAAAGTGCTAATCCTGTGCAGACCAAAATAACAGCGATACTAAATACTACAATTTTTTGCATTAACGTTTCAGGTACAATAGGACTCACAACAAACACCCAAAACTCAGTTCCGATAGCCATAAAAAAAGCCGTAATCAACGTTGTGAACTTTGGTCTTTCACATCTGATACAAGTTGAAATCGCAATTGCTAACAAAGCCATGACAAAAATAACAATTGAAAGGTTAATATTAAGTCGGTGAGCCAAAGCGAAATTAATTGAATCAATCGAACCTGCTCCTAAATCAGATTGTACCGTCAACGAAACCCCAAGTGTTAACATCATAATACCTATCAAATACAAAACATAATCCCTCTTATTTCTCTTCATCTTTTTATCCCCTCTTTTACTAAATCATAACTAATTATAGCGTTTTCTAAAAGAGTTAAACATCTCAAAATGTTTGAATTAGATGGTCAAATGTTAGGTATTGAATAAGAAAAACTCTCGCCCTGATGTGCGAGAGTTTTTCTTATTTATGCCCTATTGATGTGACTTGTGTTAATTGAAACTCACTATTGTTTAAAGAAATGTTAAACGCCTGTCCAAATCCTTTAACAAGACGACCTTTAAGTGGGACTAACTCAAAGAAATCAAAGTCTAATGTTTTTAAAACCATCATCATTTGAGCTCCTTGTCGTCCACCAAATAATTCTAATAACTCCTTGCTTGACTCAACTTTTGAAGCTATACATTCAAAAGAAACGCGTTCTCTTGCAAAGACCGTTTTACAATCTGCTTCATCTTCAATTAGCATGACTGAACACTGTGGATTTTGCACTAAATTATGATAATGTGCAGCAGCCTTACTAATATAAATATAGATTTTTTGATCTTTCATCATAAAAGGTGCATAACTAATTTCAGGCATTTTATTTTCATTTAATGAACTAATCATTAAACTTTTCTGATTTAATAATGTTTCCATTTCTTACATCCTTACTATTTGATATTTAATATTTTTTCAATAACGAAAAGCATCCCTCTAAATCCCATATAGGGCGTATATGGATAAATCAAAACTTGATTTAAATTAGGGTTACTAACCTGTAACTCTACTTTAGCTTGATGTTCCATCTCTAAGCTTGGACCATCTCCACAAATCATGAATAGTTCTTTAGATTTTAAATATTTTATTCTTTCTAATTCAGGGCGACCAGATATCCAATCTGCTTCTACTTCCGTTTGGTACAATACTTCTAAACGATCAGTAGCAAGTCCTAGCTCTTTTAAAATAGCGTCAAATCCTAGCACCGTATCATAGTCACCAAAAATCGCGCATTCCTTTGTTTCTTTATAAAATAAAAATTTACGTTTTAAACTAAACAAATGCTTTTTTACTGCTTCAACTTCTGCATTTAGATACTCTCGATTCACTTCATACCCATCGATTTTATTAACTGCTTCAATAAAATCAATCGTATTTTGAAGGCCATATACATGGTGATAAATATACGGAATTCCGTAAGTTTTCTTCATCCACTTAGCAGCTTTCAAGGCTTCTTTGCGCATAACAATATTTAAAGACGCACGACTAGCCTGTTCAATTTCTTCAACAGTTGTCTCACATGTGAAAACTGTTTGAACTTCCTTGTTAAAGAAGAGCTTCATCATACGTTTCATTTCTTCAACATCAGAAGCATAATTATATTTATCAATCGTACAGCCTAAAATATTATATTTATTAACATCACGAGGATAATCACCAACTAACTTCTTCACGAGTAATTCTAATGTTTGTTCAACTCCAATATGATATTGATGCTTAAGTCCTCCAGTCGTGATGGCAATAAGTTTAGACTGAACTTGACTTTGTAAATCGCTACACACACTCTCAATATCCGCACCAATAATTGAGGAAATCGAAGAAGCCATGACAAAAATGTATCGAGGTTTAATATTCTCATCAACCTCTAAAATAGCTTTTTCTAATCGATCATACTTTCCAAACGTTACATCACTTTGATCCATATGGGTTGAATAAATGCGGGAACCTTCCCCTGCATTCAAACTTCCAATTCCCTCAACTGCATAGTGAGTTGTTCCTGCAGGGCCAAACTCAATGATACAGGTATCTTTAATCGAACAAAGTGTCCAAATCGACCCCATCCGATCATTTGCAACCGGATAATATTTACATAGCTGCATGTTTGCCACCTCCCATTGGTTTAGAATCTTCAGTCATTAACTTAATCATATCTTGCATGACACCAATTGGGAGCTCATAACCGATTTTTTGAGCGTGAGCATCAAAGGTCATTTGCATCATTCCTTTTTGTTTTAATAACATTGGACTTTCATGACCTACATACAAATCTGCCCCAATCGTATCGTATAACTCTCGTAATGGCGCAATATTTGCAATACGACTAATATAAGGATTATAGCCTTTGTCTAATAAACTCTCCTTATAAGGTGAATCTTGCTCATATAATTCTCGTAATTGAACAAAGACGGGTTCTAAGCCTAAATCACTTAAGAAATCGACCATTTCAAGTGCCATCATTGGCGTATTTCCATAAATTAATTTTTTCCCTTTTAATAGTGAATAACATTTCATGGCTAACTGTTCGTAACGTGCCTTAACTTGTTTTAAATCTCGTGAAAAATCAATTTCAAGTATTTTCGATAACTCTTCATAATTTTTAGAAATAGTCTCTACATTTAAATGCTTATCAAAGTATAGATACTCAATATTAAATTTTCGCTTCATTTCTTTCGCTAAATCTAATCCAATCATATCTGTAACAATGTTTAACTTAGCAGTTGGAGCCTTTTTTATTTCAGCTATTGTACAACTTGAAGGGATAACGGTTTGGATTTGAACATCATATTTTTTTAATAACTGTACAAGTTCTGTTTCCTCTACCTTATCCTGACGATGTCCAATAATATTAACTCCTTCTTGTACCTCAACTTTTTCCATCGCATGACTTAAAGACTTTAAGGCTCGTGACATACCAGGAATATGTGAATTACATTTAAAATGTTCAGTGTTCACAACAAATATCGGAATCCCTACCTCTTCCTCAAGTGTATAAGGAATAGATGAATAATCCTCCCCTATTAACTCTGGAACACATGTCGTAACGAGCATGACTGCATCAGGATGTTCTATTTCAATAATCTCTTTTACTGCCCTCTCAACCTGTGCCACGGCACCAAATACGACTTCTTTATCATCAAGCACTAATGAATAAACACTATCTTTTCCTTTTTGACGATGATAAGCAAAGTTTTTCGTATAGTACGTACATTCACTTGTTCCAATGACAATCATTGTCATATTTTTAACATAAGATGCCGTTAAGGCAACGCCAAATAAAGGGCAATGTGTTCCTGGGAAAATAGCATGTGATAAACTTTTAATATCTTGGTCCGTCTTAATTTCACTCAGACGATTTAAACTCTCTAATGTATACATAACGATCCTCCTTTAAGCGGTCTTAATCGTTTGAATCGGATGAATACGCGGTTTATTTGAAATAGGATCGTTATCAATATCACATTCAATTTGATAAACATGCTTAATCATCTCTTGATTAATGGTTTCTACCGGTGTTCCATCTGATACGATTCTTCCTTGTTTCATAATCACTAATCGATCACTATATCGGCTAGCTTGGTTAAGTTCATGTAATACCATCACAATGGTTATCTTGAATTTCTCATTGATTTCACGCACAAGTTCCATAAGCTCAAGTTGGTGTGAAATATCAAGATAAGTCGTTGGTTCATCGAGCAGTAAAACATCAGGTGTTTGACAAAGGGCCTGTGCAATATAGGCCCTTTGTCGTTCACCACCAGATAAGGACCCAATAGGTTTATGTTTATAGTGTGCTAGCCCTGTTTGTTCAATTGCCCATTCTACTAATTCTTGATCTTCTGTCGTCTTACATTCAAACCATTTCTTATGTGGTAAGCGACCAAAATAAACAAGTTGCTCAACGGTTAAATCAGTCGGTGCTAAATTATGTTGTGATAACAAACATATTTTTTGAGAAATAAATTTATTTTTAAGTTTGGACAGCTCGTTATTTTCCAGTAAAACAGCCCCTCCCATTGGTTTAATCATACGTGATAATGTTTTAAGTAACGTTGACTTTCCACACCCATTTGGACCAATAATCGAGACCACTTGTCCTTTTTCAATTTTTAAGTTCAAATCTTTAATAATGATTTTATCCTCATAGCCAGCTGTTAAGTTCTTTGCTTCAATCATACATCAGTTCCCCCTTTTTCTTAATAAATATAAAAAGAATGGACCGCCTACAATCGACATAATTACCCCTACTGGAATTTCAATTGAACCACCTACTGTTCTTGCAAGTGTATCTGCAATTAAAAGTACAATTCCGCCAAGGACCATACTAAATGGAATCGTATATTTATGATCACTTCCCATTAACATTCTTGAAATATGTGGAACAATTAATCCGACAAAACTAATAATTCCAACAACAGCAGTCGAGGTAGCTGCTAAGAAAACAGCAACTAGTGAAATAATAAGTCGCGTTCGATTCACATTGAATCCCAAATTTGTCGCAGATTCTTCTCCAAGTTGTAAAACATTTGCACTTCGAATTAAAAATAAAGACAAGATTAGTCCAATGACGGAATACCAAACTAACATGTGAACATCTTGCCATGTTTTTGTTGCAAGACTCCCATTTAGCCATAAAATCGCACTTTGAATTTTATCACTATATAGTGTGGATAATAATGAGATAAAGCCTCCTAAGATCGTATTAACAGCAACCCCTGCTAAAACAACACGTTCAGGCTTTAATCCATTTTTCCATGCCATCATAAAAACTAATGCACAAGCAACACATCCTCCAATAAAGGCAGCAACAGGTAAGATACTTGCTAATTGTGGGGCTGTTAATAAAATGACAATTGCTGCGACACTAGCTCCACTTGAAACCCCTGTAATTCCTGGGTCTGCAAGTGGATTTTTCATCACTGATTGGAGTAAAATTCCTGAAACAGCTAAATTTGCTCCGACTAATGTCGCTAAAATATTTCGTGGTAATCGCATTTTATAAACAATGGTTGTCACAACCTTGTTATCGTTATTTTTTAAGGCACTTAAAATTTCACCTAAACTTAAATTAACACTCCCCACCGTTGAAAAGACAAAAATCAAACTCAGTAAAGTGATGAAAGATAAGATAATAATGATATATTTTTTATCTATTCTCATTTTTAGTTACCGTATAAGATTTCTCCAAGTTTTGTGATTGCTTCTGTTACTTTTAAATTTGCTGAAACATTGAAGATAGTTGAATCTAAATCATAAACTTTCCCATCTGCAACCGCATCTAATTGTTGATAAGCTTCATTTTTATCAAATGCTTCATCGAACATTTTAGATGTTTCTTCGATATTTCCGTGGGCAAAGCGTAAAACATAATCAGGATTTTGTGCTAAAATTTGTTCTAAACTGAATTGGATATATGCTGATTCAATGTTTGTATCAATCTCTGATGCAATATTAATCGCACCTAATGTTTTTGCAAGGTCTCCTAAATAAGAACTTTCTGTTGCTAACATGAAGTTGTCACCAGCACCAAAGATGATCGCAACTGTTGGGGCTTGTTCTGTTTTATTTGCTAAAGCAGCTTCCTCAGCTTGTTTTAATTGATTCAATAAAGTTGTTGCTTCATCTTGACGATTAATCGCATTCCCCAATTCTTTAATACTATTTAAAAACGCAGTGTATGTTCCTGTTTCAAAGAAGAAGGTATTCAATCCATACTCAGTTAAACTTTCCTCTACACTTGATTTAAAGCTAGCATCCATGATAAATAAATCAGGGTTTAATGATGCAACAATTTCTAAGTCTGGATTCATTGCTTGTCCAACTTGCGGTAAATCTTGATATCCATCAGGTAATGTTTGTGATGTTGCTGGTACTCCTAAAACTTCTGCATTTAATTCTGCTAACACTTGTGTTGCCGATACAGTTGCTGCAACAACTTTGATTTCTTCTACTTCTTTTTCAACATCTGTTGTTTCTTCCTCTTGTTTTGTACTTGATGATGTCTCATCCACAACTGGTATTTGCTCTTCTACTTCTGTTCCTTTTGATGATTGACATCCGACTAATAATGTTGTTGATACTAAGATCATTGATAATAAATGTTTAAATTTCATAACTCTTCCTCCGATATTTTGATATTTAAATAGCCTGTGTTAATTTAGTTGCTAATTCTAAATACACATTCGCCATTTGACTCTCTTTAATCTTTTCAATAACTGTTTTCCCATCATTTTCTGATAGTTGTACATCTTTATCACGTGGGATGTAATGGAAAATCTGACTATCGATTTCTGTTGCTAATTTTTCAACTAATTCAACTTCATTTTCAACATTTTTAGCGTTGAGAATTAAGCCTTTTAATCTAGCATAGCCTCGATTTTTAAATTGATTGATGGCTGTTGATATATTACTAGCAGCATACATCGACATCATTTCTCCTGATGTTACAATATAAACTTCTTCTGCATATCCGTTGCGAATAGGCATTGAAAATCCACCGCAAACAACATCACCTAAAACGTCATAAATTACGATATCAGGTTGATAAAATTCGAATGCTTTTAATTCTTCAAGTTTCTCAAAAGCGGCAATAATTCCTCTGCCTGCACACCCAACTCCAGGAGTTGGTCCCCCTGCTTCAACACACAAAACACCGTTATAACCTTCAAAGACAATATCTTCAAGTTTTGTGTCATCTCCCTTTTGATTCATGACCTCTAAAACGGTTGGAATAAATTTCCCATTCATTAAATTTTTTGTTGAGTCAGCTTTTGGATCACATCCAATTTGCATGACTTTGTATCCGAGTGTTGATAAAGCAGCTGATAAATTAGAGGTCGTTGTTGATTTTCCAATTCCACCCTTACCATAAATAGCGATTTTTCTCATTGCTTTTCTCCTTATTTTGTTGCATAATATAAAACATAATTGATAATCATTATCAATAGTTATTATAATGTAGCCAATTAAAACTTGCTTGAACAATATATAGAATTTTTGTAACTATATTAATTTGTTTTTGAAAACTAACTATTCTGGGGGAAATCATATGGATAAAATCCAACAAGTGTTATCTGATTTTTATCATTGTTTAACCATTCCAATCTCTTTTTTTAATGAACAAAAAAAAATGATTTTGAATCATGCAATGACACCAAATCTTAATAAGATATTAGATTCTTCTAATCTTTTTGACGACTATCAATCATCTAGTTCATCATTAATTTACATTTGTCGAGATGAAAAAATTCACTTCATTCTTTCTCCTCTTTACCAATATAAACAACAAAAAGGATTATTCGTAATAGGACCCTTTCATAGTGATGAAAATTTAATAAATAACAATATTCCATTTAAACCACATTGCTGTTTAAAATCAATCGGAAAATTATTTGAAAGTATTGTTCGTCATCGCCTGTTTGAAAAACATCAATTTCATTCCTCTGTTAAAGAAGGAATCTATTTTATTCACAAATATTATGAAAAAGATATTAAACTAGATGAGGTTTGCCAGTATTTAAACCTTAATAAAAGTTATTTTTGTTCCATTTTCAAATCGGAGACGGGCATGACATTTTCACATTTTTTGAATCGTGTACGAATTGAAAAAAGTAAACAGTATTTAAAAGATAACCAATATAGTATTTTAGAAGTAGCCTTAGCAGTCGGATTCAATAATCATAATTACTATAGTTCTACATTTAAAAAACTTACAGGATTAACTCCTGCACAGTATCGACAAAAAGTTTCAAATGAATAAAAAAGGCTTCTCTTAGATATTTTCTAAGAAAAGCCTTTTTTTACTTTATATTAAATCAATATGATCAATGCTTTCAATTCTAATGATTTTTGTCGTTAATTTTTTCTTTTGATCTGTGAAACTTATCTTAATCCATTCTTCATCAACATCAATTATTTCACATTCAAAATTCACTTTTCCTGCAAAGGCTAATGCTCCTTCACAACTCATGATGCAGTGTTTTCCAACTAAATCACGAATTATCTTTGACATTACTTGATCCCCCTCTAAATTTCTTTTGAGTTTATTAATCCGTTTTTCAAGTATTTGAACACGTGCTGGATAGCTACTATAAACAAGTATTATAACGAAAGCTAGAAATCCAAAATACTCCAAGTTCCATCGCCTCCTTACCTCATAATTAATTATACGTATCTGCCCTCTAAAATATATAAGTCCCGATTAATTTTCTATAGAAGAAAAGCTTATCTAAACTATCGTTCATCAAGATATCAACGCATTTAAATAACTAAAACTCAATTTTAATATCTGGGTATTAATCATTTAGGATATAGTATTAAATTCATACCTAATATACAGATTTTTGAAACTGCTTGAGATCTGATTGTTTCTAAAAATAAAGATTTCGTATATGATAAAATAATGAGGTGAATTTTATGAAGAATAAAGTGATTATTCGTCGGGAAATTTTACAAAAAAGAGATGCTCTTTCAGATTGCGAAAGAACCAAAAAAAGCGAACTTATTTGTCAGCGATTAATGACTGATAAACGATTTATAGCGGCTGAGACAATTTTAGTTTACATGCCAATTAAAAGTGAGGTCTCAACCATTCGGTTAATTGAGAAAGCCTGGACACTTAATAAACGAGTTGGACTTCCAAAAATTCAAGGTGATGAGATGAATTTTTATGAGTGTCGTGATTTTAGTGAGTTAAGTTTAGGCGCTTTTAATATTCTTGAACCTAAAACCGAAGTATTAATTGAACCATCTCATGCATTATTGATTATGCCAGGTGTCGTTTTTGATCAGCATAAGCATCGAATTGGATACGGCAAAGGATTTTATGACCGGTATTTAAAAAATCACCCTAATCTTGAGACCATCGCTCTTGCTTTTGATTGCCAAATCATTGATTATTTCGAGGCAGAAGCTCACGATATAGCGCCAAATTTCATCCTAACGGAAAGTCATACTATATAATAAAAAGGTCACAGATATGAATTTCTGTGACCTTTTTATTATTTTAAATAATTCGTTCCAAAATCAATTAAGGATCTAAAATCAATTAATCGACAAACAGCTCCACCAATACTTGCTTTTTTAACTTCAACTGCTTCTTCATAAGCAGCTCCTAATTCATTAAAAGAACTTGAATCAAGTGCTAAATCTTCAAATTCTACTAAAGTACGTTTCCCATTTTTCATGATAACTGCTTCGTGTTTAACTGTTTCACGGCAGTTTGCAAAATACTCAGCTAAATGCAATGCTGTAACATTTTCATAGTCTACCCCTAGACATAAAACTTTAGCATCTTGAGCATATAACTTTTGTAATGGTGAACCGTCCCCTAACATTGAATTTAGACGATGATTATTTAAATACCATTCAGCCTTACGTCCTGTTGCAATAAAAGAAGCGACAGGATGTGCACTTCGGCTAACATTTTGGCTCATTGCAAAAGTACAAGCAATTTCACCAGATTCAATTGGAGATAGATTAACATCATAAGCCGGCGTATTCTTTTTAATTTTATCTTGCCACTTAGTTGGTAAATCTAAATCGAAAAAACTCGGACACACTTGGTCGAGACGATGACTTGGCATAATAACGGTTGTATGATATCCCGTTACCTCATAAATTGCTTCAATTACTGTTTGTGCCCCACCAATAATAAAATTGAAACTTTTTAAATTACTATAAACCATTAAAAGCTCAGTGTTTTCTACACCTAACTCTTTTAGCCCTTTAATTAGGTCGTTTTTAGTAACAGGTTTATTTGTTTTGCTTACTATGTCTTTTAATATCATCATGCTCAACCCTTCCCATTTATTCTAATTCTCTTTATTAAGAATAAGTTTGCTCCCACATAACGCCTATCCTTAATTCATTCCTGTTCTAAGCCTAGCTAATACCCCATTGCCAACTTATTACCTACATTGTATAAAACTTTATACCATTTGAAAAGTGGGCATTCGCACACAAGAAAAAAGTACCATAAAAAACAAAAAGCTCCTATTCCATTTAAAAAGAATAAAAGCTTTTTTACAATTAACTATTTTTTATGCATTTGATCAATCTTCTTAACTTTCTCAACCCTTTGAACATATTTTTCAACACTTGAAAGATAATCCGTATGCATCCACGTTTTGACAATCTCGAGAGCAATTGCTGAACCAATAATTTTTCCACCCAAGCATAAAACGTTTGTATCGGAATGAGAACGAGCCAAGCTCGCACAAAAGGGGTCTTGGCATACAGCCGCATACACCCCCGGTACTTTATTTGCAATCATTGCACTTCCATAGCCAACACCATCGACAAAGATTCCGCGCTCTACTTCTTCATGACTTACAGCTAAAGCTGCTGGATAAACGTGATCAGGTAAATCACACGCCTCCTGACTATTTGTTCCAAAATCTACAACTTCATGACCTTCATTTTCTAAATATCTCTTAATTTCTTCTTTTAAATCATGTCCTGCATGATCACATGCCATTCCAATTTTCATCCACATCACCTCAAAATATCTAAACTTTAAATCATCTATCTTGATTATAATTATCCATTTCAAGGAATTTATACTAATTTTCAATCTAAAAAAGAGCCGGACTATCCGACTCTTTCATTTACGCGATTATTATAAAGTGATTGTTGCTTTCCATAATCCGTGTAAGTTACACCAAGCATAAACTTCTACTTCACCTTTGAAATCTCCGATTGGGAAGATTGCTTCTGGTTTTTCAGTTGCTTTGATTTCACGACGCATTACTAAATCCGAAGCTTTTACAGCTACGAATGGAATCCAGTGTTTTTCGATGCTTGGATGCTCTACTTCACCAACAGAAACTTTTAATACCCCATTTTCAACAGTTGGAACTGGCATGTGTTTTTCAACAGCAGCTTCAGTTGAGTTAGGTACTAATTCTTCCATTTTTTTACCGCAGCACATTACTGGAACTTTATGATCTTCAATTAATTCAATGACATTTCCACAAGTTGGACAAATATAAAATTTCATTGTTATTCCTCCATTTAATTGGTTTATTTTTCTTTTTAACTATATTTATATTATAACGATGACTCTTTAAAACTACAACCAAAATGCACTCAATTTTTATAAATAATAATTATTATTAATATTATATGATGCATTTTAAAAAATAAAAAAGAGTAATCACTTATAGTGTGATTACTCTCGATTTTTTTATAACTGCAATTCTGGTTTTAATTCACAAAATTCTGATTTTAGACGTGGCATAACTCTAAAATATGAATATAAGAGCCAGACTGTTGCACCTACCCAAGCAAATGGACTTGCTAAACAAACGCCCGCATATCCGATTAATCCCGGCAACGTAAAAGCAACACCCGTACGCATAATTAATTCCATTACACCCGCAAACATAGGTGCTACTGTGCTTCCAAGACCTTGTAAAGTAAAACGATATAAGAATAGTAATCCTAAGATTGGGAAGAAGGTTGCCACTGTATTTAAATATTGTTGTGAATAAGTTAAAACTTCAGTTCCTTCTGTTTCAACAAAGAATCCAACAAAGTAAGTTCCAAAGAAGACAACAATTAAAGCTGACACAACATTTACACATAATGTTAAAATTGTAGCCTGTTTAACCCCTTGACGTACACGTCCAAGCTCTCTCGCTCCGATATTTTGAGCTGAGAATGTTGCCATCGTCATTCCAATTGCAATAGATGGTTGAATTACTAACTGCTCTACTTTGGTTGCCGCTGTAAAGGCTCCAACAACTGTTGATCCAAAACTATTAATTGCCACTTGTAAAATCATAACCCCAACTGCTGTAATTGAATATTGTAACGCCATTGGAATTGAAACTGCCATAAGTTCTTTAACCAATAATCTATCCAATTTAAAGTGGTGCTTTTGTAATGTAAGGATATCCGATTTTTTCTTCATGTAAACGAAACATAAAAAAGCTGATAATCCTTGAGAAGCAATCGTTGCAGCAGCTGCTCCCGCTACTCCCATATTAAAGTTAATAATTAAAACTAGGTCTAATACGATATTTGTAATGGAAGCAATGATTAAAAAATAAAGTGGTGTTTTACTATCTCCAAATGCACGTAAAACCGACGCTAATAAGTTATAAGAAATAGTGGCAATAATTCCACCAAAAATAATACTTACATAGGTATTCGCATCAGCTAAAATATCAGCTGGCGTATTCATAATTTGTAATAACGGCTTAGCAAAAATCATGCAAATAATGGTGATAATGACTGTTGCGATAGCTGACAGGTAAATAGACATTGCAGTTGCCTTTTTTACCCCTTCCTCATCATTAGAACCAAATCGCTGTGATATAATTACTGAAAAACCATGAGTTAATCCATTAATAAAACCTAAGATTAGAAAAACTAATCCTCCTGTTGCACCAACTGCTGCTAAGGCTTGAACCCCCACGAACTTTCCAACAATCGCTGTATCCACCATACTGTATAATTGTTGAAATAAATTTCCGATTAAAATCGGAATCATAAATGCCAAAATTAACTTAATTGGACTCCCTTTCGTCATATCCGTCATCGTTTTCTCTCCTCCTCTTTTATACTCTATATCCAAAATTTTTCAAAATTCTATAACATCTTAACAGTGGTCTAGAAATATGTCAATGGGTTCCCTACGCTAAGTAGCGAGCCAAAGGCTCACTACTTAGCTTTCCTCCACTAGTAGGGCAATTCCTCATAATAGCTTGCTACCCTATTAAACAAAAAATTATACCCCAACTTTTGGGATGGGCCCCCCAGCGATTAACTATTCCTCTACTGCCGGAGCACTCCTTTATAGCTGTCGGCCTTCCCATTAATTAAAGGCTCACTACTTAGCTTTCCTCCACTAGTCAGGCAATTCCTCATAATAGCTTGCTACCCTATTAAACAAAAAATTATACCTCAACTTTTGGGGTGGGACCCCCCAGCTATTGGCGTTAGACAATCTATTCTTCCACCGCTGGGACACTCCTCTATCATTGTCTGCCTCTATATTAAGCAAAACACAACGGAATCTCTATGAAACACTCCTTAACATCTTACCATCTAATTCCTTGTTCAAAATTAAAGAAATTA
>NZ_JAGAVR010000108.1:0-3432 GCF_017941855.1 Turicibacter sp.
AAAATACTTTTTTTATTATTTAATTGTCCCCCCTTAGGGGAGGTGAGAAATCAAAAAGAGAGTTTTAATTTTTTATGGAGAAATGATTTTTGATATTATTTAAGCTAGAAAAAGGGTTCTAATATTAGATTTTAAAAATTTTTATTATATATAGGATTTTTATTTATTAATAGTTAGAATGAAATGGTATTTGTATTGTGGAAAGTCTGGTACTCAGCTTATTAAGTGAATATGAAAATTTATTAATTTTTTTTGAATTTAAATACTTAAGTTAGAAATACAGCATTAATTTTAAATGATAGGTGATAAAGAATTATTTTATTTTTAGGAAAGTAAAAAACTTTTTTTCGACAAAACTTCCTATTGTATTTATATATTTATTTTTTATAATAATAACAATAATAATAAGTTCTGTGGGTAGTGGGGATAACTGTCTGAAAATGTCGATTTTATGAGATTTTTGCTTGTTGATATCTTGTGAATAAACTGTAGACAAGTGTCGTTTTTTGTCCACATAGATGTGGATTAGTTGTAGATAAATGCATTTTATTGTCGGCAATCAAAGTGAGAAAAACAGACATAATATGACATAAAGATATAGCTAGTTTAGATTTTTTATAATCTATGAAGGTTATAAAATAAAAAAGATTAGAGGAAAAATTTCTCTAATCTTTTTTATTTATTTTCCTAAGCAGAATTTACTGAAGAGTTCATCGAGTAATGAATCTCCCATATCTTCTCCGATAATTTCACCAAGTGAATACCATGCATTTTTAATATCAATTTCAACCATATCCACAAGCATTCCTAACTGCATAGCTGAAATGGCATCGTTAATTGAATTAATAGCTTGTTTTAGTTTAGCAATATGACGGGCATTTGATAAATAAGTCATATCTTTAGCTCCGATATCCCCAATTTCAAACATTTTTTTAATTTGATTTTCTAGAACTTCAATTCCTTTTTCTAAAACCATAGAGGTTTCAATATAGTTTGGAAGTTCGTCTCGTTCAATTTGAGTCTCTAAATCTGTTTTATTTAAGATGATAATACGGTTTTTATCATTTGTTAATGATAATAGTTCACGATCATCGGCTGTTAATTTTTCATTATTATTTAAAACTAATAAAACAAGTTCGGCTTCGTTAATTAGTTTTTTTGATTTTTCAACACCAATAGCTTCAACAATGTCCTCTGTATCACGAATTCCAGCCGTATCGATTAAATTTAATGTTAATCCACCGATATTAATATACCCTTCAACTGTATCACGTGTTGTTCCTGCAATATTTGTTACGATGGCTTTTTCTTCACGCATTAATTGATTCAGTAAACTTGATTTTCCAACGTTAGGACGCCCGATAATGACAGTTTTAATTCCATCTCGAAGAATTTTTCCTGTTTTAGCTGTATCTAATAGTTTTAACATTTTTTCATGAATATCGATTGAACGAGGAAGTAAGATGTCGTTTGTCATTTCTTCAACATCATCATATTCAGGATAATCGATATTAACTTCGATATTAGCTAAAATATTTAAAATTTCTTCACGCATTTCTTTAATTAAACGAGAAACACGCCCATCTAAACCGTTTAAAGCTAGTGATAAAGATTGTTCGCTTTTAGCATGAATGATATCCATAATTGATTCGGCTTGTGCTAAATCGATACGGCCATTTAAGAAGGCGCGTTTTGTGAATTCCCCAGGTTCAGCAAGTCGTGCACCAGCTAATAAAATAAGTTCTAGTATTTTATTAGTGACTAAAATTCCCCCGTGGCAGTTAATTTCCACGATATCTTCAGCCGTAAATGTTTTTGGTGCTCGCATGACTGAAACTAAAACTTCATCGACTTTTCGGTCAGTTTCAGGATCATATATAAAACCGTAGTTAATGGTATGGCTAGCAACACTTTTTAAATCTTTTCCACGAAAAATTTTATTTGCAATATCTAAGGCTTCATCTCCACTTAAACGAATGATTGAGATGGCTCCTTCGCCCATAGCAGTAGAGATTCCAGCGATTGTATCTTGTAGCATTAAAACACCTCCATAGCAGTTAGTTTATCATGTTCGATTTTTCTGGCTTTTATTCAATTTAGTTTAATTGTAGCATAAAAGGTCAATAAGTTAAAAATAGACCTCACTAAGAGGTCTATTAGGCTTTATATTTGATTGTAAGATATCGATTAGGCTCGACTCCATTTGAAACTGTCTGAATGTTTTTCCAATCTGATAATGTATTATGGATAATACGTCGATCATAAGCATTCATTGGGTCAAGTTTCGCATCAATCTTTGAGTGAAGCACTTCTTTTGCGGTTTTCTTAGCAAGAGCTTCTAATTTTTTAATTTGATTTTCCTTATAAGAGCCGATATCCACAAGGACTTTTAAATGTTTATTGGTATATTGATTTACAACTTGGCTTGTTAAAACTTGAATGCTTTGAAGTGTTTTTCCTTCACGGCCGATAATAAGTCCATTATTATCACTATTTACATTAAAAGTTATAGATTGTTTGCTAGGTATTATCTCGACTGTTCCTGTTAAATTGAAATCATTTAATAATTGGAGAAGATATTTTTTTCCTTCTTCAATTGGATCAAGATTTAAAGAGACTTCTGCTTTTATATAAGCACCTAGTCCAAAGATTCCTTTTTTCTCCTCTAGCACATTAATAATCAATTGTTGTTGGTCTTGATGAAAATGATTCTTTGCAGCTATGAGGATATCGTTCATAACTTTTCCTTCGAATATTTTCGGTTTCATCCAAATCACTCTTTCTTTTAAGTATGAGTAAGTTTTGCGACCAACGGTTAATTTATGCAATGACTAGTGGAATCTATTTCACAGATGGTCGTCATATCCTAATACAATTTTAATCTATATTATTTTGGAATGATATCCATTTTTTTATAAAGTTGCTCTAATTTTTCTTTAAATGATACGTAATCTAATTCTTTTACGCCTTTACGGGCGATTACAAAGTAATCATAGTTAGAATCTATTGTTTGTTTGTGTTCAGTTGTGACGTTTCGGATATATCGTTTAACTTTATTTCGTTCTACCGCATTTCCGATTTTTTTTCCAACTGAGATTGCAATTCTGAAGTTTTCATTGTCTGTTTTTTTATATTTATACACAATGAAATAAGGATTAGCTTTTGAACGTCCATTTTTCATGACTTGTTCAATTTCACTACTTTTTTTGATTCGATAATTTTTTTGCATCATCTCACCCGCTATATTTTTTTAGCTAGTAAAAAGACCACTATAAAGAGTGGTCTTATGCGCATAACACTTTTCTACCTTTTTTACGACGACGAGCTAAAACATTGCGTCCTCCTGGTGTTGCCATACGAGCGCGGAAACCATGAGTTTTTGCACGTTTACGTTTGTTTGGTTGCCAAGTACGTTTCATCTATAACACCTCC
>NZ_JAGAVR010000109.1:0-23300 GCF_017941855.1 Turicibacter sp.
AAAAGTTAACTCTACTCACAAATCTAAAGAGTTTGATAATGTTTATAATAACGCAATAGATAATTTCAGAAAAGGTACTTCTACCTATTCTTCGGCAGGTACTATAACATTAAAAGGTGCCCAAGGAAAAACAGTAACTAGTTTCACAGCTAGTATGCCATCACATATGGGACAAATTTACTAATTATGATTAAAAAAGTTATTCTTTCGTTATTGGTTAGCTTTATTATCGTAATATGTTATTTATCTTTCGTCGGTATCAAACAAGAAATATTTCAAGAATTCTCTGCGATTGAGTTTGACGATACCAGTCATACCGAACTCAATAAAACAACTGTAAAAATCGAAGGGATATTGACAAAAAAAACATTCCTAGAAGATAAATTTAACGGTAGGATAGAAATAAATAACAATGAACTCACAAAAAAAGAACCTACGTTTATCGAATTAGTTGAAGAAAATAATGGTTATCTTGGCATTATAAGTGTTCATCTAGATGAAAAGGGTTCAATACCTCATTTATTACCAGTTGGGGTAATCACCTTTTACACGCCAAAAGATTTCAGTAAGATTGTTTTTAGTATTATAAACTCTTCCAATGTTATAGTAGGACCTGCTAAAACATTAGAAGAGGCAAAAGTTTTAAAAGAAGATATACTACTTCACGTAAAATAAAGGACTACTAAGGTTTGCTCAGTAGTCCTTTATTTTAAAATCTTTTTTATTTTTTTGTAAGTATTATCCGTTTCCAGTTGTTTGAATTTTTTAATCTTAGGATTTTATAATAGTTCTTTTCTTAAACGGTTATGAATGTTACGACTGTTGATGAAGTTTTTAATAATCGAATAACGATACTGTCTCAACGCCAAAACAGACATAGAAAGTCAATTATTCACTATTTCCTAACTACTTTTTTATTTCACTCTAAATACAAATATATCTTTTTACATTTTATGATAATTATGGTATATTTTAGATAAATTTAACAGAAAAGGGGAATTATTATGAAATTAAAAATATTATTTACTAGTGTATTCTGCTTAATGTTAGCAACTTATGGAGGAACAACAACTTTTGCATCTGAATTAGAACAGAATCAAGGAATAGACGTATCTGTTGAAACTGCTGATAATGGAATTATTACGTTATCTGATGGAGATAAAGAAATCGGTGTGTTTTTTCCTGAAGAAGTTTTAGATGATATGCCTGATGTACATCAATCACTTATTAAAAGTGGGTTAGGAATAATGCATTCTGTTAATGCCTCGATAAAACCGTCTACTACAAAAAGCTATCCTAGTAATTATTTTTATAAAAATGATACTATTGCTTTCTCAGTACGTTGGAACTACCTATCATCAACATCATTTGGTGTAACTCTTCCGTCTCCTTATAACCCAGTTACATTATCAACAACAACTAGTGGTACTTTTATAGGTACATATGTTTCAAAAATTAATGGAACTTGTAATGCATTTATTAAAAATAATTCTACTACTCGAACTTCAACATACACGGGGAATATTACATATAAAATCTCGTAAGAAAGTTTATTTTAAGAAATTGTTTAAGTTTTACAAATCTAATTTATCGTATTATAATTAGTTTTTTTATAATTGATTCAACGGGAGCTGATTGGATGAAAAAAAGATTAGCAATATTTACTCTATCTATAATAGCAGTTATAGCTATAGTTTTAACATTTCAATACAATACCCAGGAATATATTCCTACAGAACGAGAACAAGAAGTTATTTCCCAATATTTAAAGGATAAATCTGACGTTAATGTTATCAAAGGTAAAACTTATCGTATATATTATACTGGTGACATAGTTTTAGTTGTAGGAAACCAAGAAGACGCAGAAAAAGCTGCTAGCAAAATAAAAAAACCTTTATAAATTTTAATAATAAAAAAAGAGAATTAGTCTTTCACGTTTAATTACCATAGACTAATTCTCTTTTTTTACGTTAAATGACTACGATTTCATCATTCCAAACAACACACCCTTTCGATTTATTCTACTAAATAAAAAACTCTAGCAATAGCTAGAGAAAAAGTACAAGAATTTATCTGTATCTTCTGTCTTATGAAATTATTGAACCAGGGTCAATATTAAACATAATTAATATTATCAATCTATCTCTTTTCGAATTGCTAGCTCCAACGCAGCCAAATAGCGGTTATCATTCGTTAATTCAGACAATGGTAATTAACAAGCCTCTTCGCAATTATATAAAGATTGAAAATTATGAGATAGCACCACACGCACCGCCAACAACATCTATCATACCAAACACATCAAAATCACTCATACCTATAAAAACGGTACTTTGTTTATCATCAATTCTGATTGTTTAGTTTATGTTGACTAACATAAATCCTTTTTCTATTTTTTTATAGTTCATGATATAAAAAAAGCACTTAGATTATCAATCTAAATGCTCGTTCATGTGATTGACGTTTAAATGAGAAAAATTCACATTGAAATCATATTTAAACTGCTCCCATGCCCAGTCACCTTTCTCTTTTCGTTTATTTGTCTTCCACACGACTTTCTCTTGATTTAAGTTGTCAAAACAGATTTGATTGAGTGTTAAAACTTCCACATTAACAATGATTTGGACAAATGCTCGTTTAATTCCTTTATCTCTGATAAAAAACCACTCATGCAGTCGAAAACTTTTTCTGATAAATTTATAAAGCCTAATCAGATTTAAATAAATGTTTTTTTCATTTGGATTTAACTCATGATTGAAGTAAACAAAATTTAAAGTCAATGTTAATGGCTCGAAATCTTCTAACCCCTCATATCGCCCCTTAATCCAATCTAAACTCATATCTGACTTAGTAAGCGATAAATTTTTAAAATAAATTTTACGAAGTTTCAAGTCGTCTAGCGTCCACGTTCTACGGTCGAATGAGTTTGTTTCATTCCCTTTAACCCTTGTTCTTGCCGTCTTTTCCATGTGTTCACGCTGTTGCTTTAATCTATATTGCAGTTCCTTTTCTTGTTTATAGAATTTTGAAGCTCGATTATCAAGTGAGTGATAGGCTAGATTATCCTCATTAAGTAAATCATAGTAACGCTGACTAGATTGGAATAGATTAAAACCATCTGATTTTACTTGCTCTAACGCTTTATCTAGCTTTAATTCTCTCTTTTTTACATATTCAAGGTAAAAGTATTCAAGTGCCATCGCATTAGATAAGTCACGATTACTTCCTGCTACCTTATTTTTACTCGCTTTCTCTCCCTCAATATACTTCACCGTTCTAGTCGTTGCCTCAATGATTTTCTTGTTAGTTTTCTTTACCGTTCCAACTAGAATTAACTTTTCATTTTTGAAATCTTGTAAAATACGTGTGACCGTTGCTTTTGAACAATATCCAGTATCGACTAGAATTTTAGTTAATTGCTCCTGTCTGATAGATTGATTAGCGACTGTAACCAGTAATTCAAAAATTAAACGATGCTTTTCTAAAAGTGCTAATTGATATTTAGTGTATTTCATATCCGCTCCCTCCTAAATGTCATAAGTCGTGTATTCATAACCAAGAATAGTTGAGGAAAATTCCTTCAAACATCTTGTGTAATAGTCGTAGTTAACAGTTGTTATTTCATAAGCAACCATTTGCCCTTGCTCGTTCTTATAGCAAAAGTCTGGCGTAGAACCATAAGGATTTTCCTTTTCAAACCTCTCAATAAAACCTGCACATTTTTCTTCATACTCATTTAACAACTCTTGAAATTCTTCTTTTCGATTTTCTCTCCAATCCTGCATAGCTGTTTTTAACTCTTCACGAGTTACAGATTCTTGCTGATAGCCGTCAGTAAGTCCTTTTCCTTGCAATTCAATCACTTTAGCTCCTAGAACCACATCATGAATTTTAGAGTTAGAAGCGTACATATCTCTGATATTAAAGTGATTTTTCGCAAATCGTCGGCATTTATCAGTGATTTTAAATACTTCAACTTGTGGGATTTTTTCTTTCAATTCAGATTCAACTTCTGATTTAGATAATGCCCCAACTTCACCTAATTTTTTGAGTTGTGCTCTTTTGATTCTAACTGAGCTACTTTTGAACATTCCGTTGCGCTTAAATGCCTCGAATTCATTCTCACTTAGATAGTGTTTTGCTTGAGTTTCTGTGCAAGTTCCACTCATTTGTAAGAATTTCAGGAAACGTTCTGTGTTCTCGTTAACAGGAGTTTGTTTTGATTTTTTGATTGCCATTAATCATCACCTCGATT
Organism: Turicibacter sp.; assembly: GCF_017941855.1. NCBI lineage: Bacteria > Bacillati > Bacillota > Erysipelotrichia > Erysipelotrichales > Turicibacteraceae > Turicibacter > Turicibacter sp. The sequence goes on from NZ_JAGAVR010000109.1 coordinate 4,256, forward strand.
AAATTTGTTTTAAAAGGAATGACGGCAGGATTGATACGTCACAAACAACTCGCATTGTTACTAACATTTTTAAAAAACAATTGCAGTCGCACACACAATAGAGATTTAATTTGTCGTTGTTCCGACAAATTAAATCCTTGCCCCCATTATAAGAAACATTTCGGATTCAACATGGATATCGGGGGCAAGAAAAAATCGAACAATGGATGGTAGAAAATTGGGAGCTAAATTGGAGTATCTGTGGCAGATACGACCTCCCAATTTTTTAGCATCTTGAAGTTTGATTTTTTAATGTTTTTGCGGGGTCCAGGGGGCGCGCTCCCTCGGTCGCAGTCAAACGCATCTAGTAATACTTTGTTCGAAAGCTTTGCTTTCGGGCATTAGTATTACTAGCGGCATTGACAAGACCCTGCCTTTGACAAATAGGCTGAAACCATTGATTTCACGATGTTTTTCGTGAAATTCAAGGGGGAAGTCTATTTGTATTTCCTTTTTTCATGATATAAGAGCGTTAGCTCGATTATCAAAAAAAAGGAAATAAGGGGAGGAACACAGTTCCGACCAAGTAATGAAGAGGGGCTTTAGCCTCGATTCATTACTTAAGAAATGAAAGGCAACAAGTTGCCTTTCATTTAACGGAAGCTCCGCTTACGTTCATGGTTTGCACACGATTGCAGTTGCACATTTTTGTTGAAAATTTGGGGCGTAAACATGACTAAATAGAAGATTACACATCTCCTTTTCAAATTTTTCGAATTCATTTTCATTCACTAGAACAGCGATTAAACTTTTAAAGTCTAATATTTTTTCGTGGTTAAACGAGAGCAAAAGTGGTTAAACAATGCTCTTATTAGCTTTACAGTTCTAATGAGCTACTTTTATCGTATTGAGCAACAATCTTAAATCTTAATTGCATATTAGTAGCAACGATTTTAAAAGTTGGATTTAAACTAGGGTTTAAAATCTTGAATTAAGTGTTGCGATATTGTCTTCACCTAATATCAGAACTAATCAGATATTGAAGTGTTATGTTTTATTTTAAAAATGATTGTTTTTAAATATCAAAAAAGTTTTATTCCTTCATTTATTTAATTAATATTTTGAATCAAGCAATACAAAAAATAACATTATTTGTGATTCTTTTTAGGTATAATTTAAGCATATCGAGCATATACGGGGGGATTGTTTTTGAAATATTTAATTTGGGTTTTAGGTATCGTTCTTTCACTAGGGTTTAACAATAATGTAGCTGAAGCAGCCTCTTCAGATTCTAGCGACGAAATTTTAATTGAAGAAAATAATTCTTTATCAAGAGCAGTAAAAAAATTCTCTGGAACAGCGACTGACAAAATAACCATTTACAGTCCTTCATTTAGTGTACAGTCATTAGGATACGCTGATATAAAATTTGACTATGTAAGCCCACAAACCTATAATGCTGATTTTAGCGTGACTATTCAACGTTATGATTTAATAAATGGATGGGTAGACACTTCATCTTTTAATTTAGTTGCTACGTCTTCAACTAAAACTTATAGCACAAGAATTTTCTTTTCTAATAAAACAGGACCTTATCGCGTATCTATAGGGACACCTGAATCTTTTGGAGTGAAAATAACTAATGGAACGGTTACGTATTAGCATTAATTAATGATTGAGAATAATGAGATAATAAAAAACACGTTAAATATTTAACGTGTTTTTTATTATAATCTAGGGAATATTAAACTTATATTTACATACAAAAAGGAGGTTTAATATGAATAAAAAATATATTATGTTTATTTTTACACTTTTTTTAGGGTTTAATATTATTGATGTAAATGCACACCCTAAATCAGCTCAATTTCTTGAAAGTAAAGACGGTAAGAGTGGACCTTTAACTATCACATTTGAAGACCCTAATTTTTGTGTGGTAGTTAATTCAGTGAATGGAGAAATTACAGGGTGGTCTCTACTTGAAGAGGATTATAAAAAACTAACTGAAGAAGAAATATATTACATTCTAATAGACGCTGCCGAAATCGTTTTTGGGAAAGATAGTGAGCGATACGAATTAAACAAAGAAAAGTTTATGGCCATGATTGAAGAACTTAAGCAAACGGAATAAATTAAAGATAGTAGAAGATATTTTAGAAACAAGAGATAAAAATTAAAGAGTAGTTATTATAACTACTCTTTAATTTTATTTAAATAATGGAAATGACCGTACAGTTCTTCATCACTTAACATATCTTTATATCTTAATTCTAAGACTTTGTTATACAAATCAACATAGAATTTTCTATCTTCTTCACGTTCAGACTTAACAATCATTTCTTTAATTTCATCTAAATTTAATTTTTTTAACTTTTCAAGAAGTTCCATTTTTTCATCACCCTTTATTAAATTCGTTAAAGAAGACGGCTTAATATTTCGATAAATGTACTCCATTATATCTTCAAGTGCTTCATAGTAAATCACTTGCTCGTCAAAGCTATCTGTTTCAAGTAACTGATTTAAACAATGACGAGCGTTATCTACTAAGTGCTTAAGCTCTTGTTTGTTTTGATTAGAATTGCTCATTGAACGCCACCTTAAGAAAATTTCTTACTTCTCAAAAACATGGATTTTGCTAATGTCAGACGGCATTAATCTAATCAGATATTGGAATTTTTCCGTTTCAGCAAACAAGAACGCCACATCATCGGCACAAAATTCTTGCAGACACTTCATCTCGTCTACAAAGTTTCCGACCTGCTCCCACGTTCCCAGTTGCTCGAATAGGATTTCATTTAATTCTGCTTGAAGTAGTGCCTTATCTGAGCAATCTTTAAGTTGTGAAGATGGAATGAATGAATTTGCTAAATTTCCATTAACAAAATCAAATCGCATGAAACCTAAGTTTTTATCTTGATTGTACGGTTGGTCTTTATAGTCAGTTAGTTTAATCATGTTGCTGTTTCTCCATTTCTTCTTCAAATAGTTGCTTTTTATATCGGTAGAAAGTAGTTCTGTCGATTTTATCTTCACCTTTCAGAACATCTGATAGAACGTCTTTGTCTGATTTATCACCGTTAAAATCTTTTGAGTATTTCTTAATCAGTTCTTTAGCTCTAATAGATTTTTTAGTGATGATGTTAGCCCCTGTTTTACGTCCACCTATTTTACCCTTTTTCTTCGCCTCTCGAAGTCCTTCCTTAGTTCTCTCACGTAAGTCATTAACCTCTTTAGCACTTTGCTCAAAAGCAAGTTGAATCTGTTCTTTAGCTAATTCTCTTAAAAATTCGTTAACTCCCTCAAGAATTTTATCAACCTTAGTGTTAGTCATGCCGATTTGATTTGTCAGAGCTTTTTTATAAGTTTCAGTGTTGATTAGTGGCTCTTTTAAGAAAACTAAATCAACACCTCGGTCATATAACACCTCATAATCTTTAAATCCCTCCTCAGCATTACGGCTCATACGAGATACCGAGTCAAAAATGATTTTATCTCCTGGCTTTGCTGAGAATTTTTCATAACAATCTTTTTCATAATTGTATGTCCCGATTAATTTAGTCCATTCGTCACGTTTTGAAGTTGTTCCAGTAAAAGCCTCTTTAACTAACTTTGCATTTGGATATTCTTTTAGGATATTCGTCACCTGACGTTCCATTGACTGCTTTTTAGTTGAAATCCTGCAATAGCCCCAAATTGTCATTTTTATCACCTCAATTCCGTTCAAAAACTAAAAATTTAAACGGTCGTTTATTTACATACTAATTATAGCATGGGTTCGTTCACTTTATCAATACATTTTGCATACTTTTTTGGATACGTTTAAACACATACTAAAAAACATTAAAAAAGGACACTCGTTCAACGAATGCCCTTTTTTAAATACTAATTTTAAAAGTCGGTTGTTTGTTTTTAATATGAAAGCTAATTTATATTAGTTTTTTTGTTTTTAAAATATAACCCTTATTTGTTTGACGCATGGAAATAAAAAAGATATGTCTCACCGATTAAGACACATCTTTGTTTTTATCATGCATTAATATTATAGCATTTATTTGATAAATGAATACGTGAAATTTGAAAAATTGCTCCAATTTGGCTTAATCCAAACACAATTAATGTTATCTGGCTTCTTATCACACACTGAAACAACCGCAAGTGGGTATTTTATAATAGAAGATAGCTCTCCATTTCTTTTATCGCTCAATATTTTTTTATATGTATCACTGTGCGTAAACGATTTTGTTAAATCCACTTCGACTAGTAACTGATATATCTTATCTTGATATTTGAAAGTTACTAAAGCGTCAGGTCTAATTCCATAAATTTTTTCTAAGCCTTTGAACTCCACTTCCGTTTCATCAAGTAAGATTTCAAAGCCGTTCTTGCTCATTTGGGATAAAAAATCACTGATTGTTAGTCTATGTTCAACTTTAGCAGGAGCTTTGCCTAAGTAATAAACATAGCTTTGCCCCACATATTCTCTCACTCTCTTAATTTGTTTCAAATCATGCATAGCTTTAAGTCTTCGTCTTGACGCATTTAAAGAATATTTTTCATTCCCCGTCCAGTAGACAAGTCTGGACAGAATTTCAGCATTTAACAAAAAATTTTTTTCTAGGTACTTAATCACTACTAAATCTCTCGTCGTTAAGCCCAAAATTTCTCCTCCTTCTTTACTTTATTTATATCTAAATGATGTTTAGTAACCATTGTTACGTCATTTTGATTTACATTAAACGATTGAAATTCTTGTTGCTGACCCGATTGTGATAGAATAGCTCGTCCTTTGATTTGAATTTTTTCTCCACCTGCACTATCTAAGATAATTTTTGAATTCATGACATCAGCAACTCTGAAACAAATGCGGTTATCAATGTTTGCTTTAATTTTAGAATCAATAATATCAGCACTGAAACGCTGTGAAGTGAAGACGAAGTAAACACCTACCGCTCTTGCAATTGCAAGACTTTTAACTAAAATCGTTGATACTTCATCTTGAATATCAAGCAGTATCGTGAACTCCTCTATGATAACGAATTTATATTGCATTTTGTTGTTAGATTTTGAGTTATATTCAAAAATATCTCTACATTTGTTGTTCGTGATGACGTCAAAACGTTCATTTATCTCACTGTAAATTCGCTCAATTTCCTGTTGAGCTAAATGAGGCTTAACAATAAACGTTTTTGTTTGCTTTAAATCTTTAAAATCAGCTAATTCAATCCCTGCCTTAAAATCAAATAACTCTAGTTCCGAGTCGGGGTAGTTATGTAAAAGTTGAAGAATGAGAGCTTTCGTGAAAACAGATTTCCCAAATCCTGTGCTCCCACCAATGAGCGTATGTGGAGCTTTTGTGAAGTCTAAATAAACTAATTCATCTCCATTCACTCCAACTGCCACTTTAATTTTTTCTTTTTTCATATCAATTAGTGAGAACGGGACGTTTGTCGGCGTTTCAACTTTCTCTTTCTCTATCTTAATTGAGTATGTGAAGTTATCATTAGTGATAGACACACGCTCCCTCAAAGCATTTTCGATTTTGCCTTTTAAATTTTCAAGTTGTTTAAATTCAAATCCAGTCGGCAGTTCTATGAAGTAGGTATCGTCAGTATATGAGCTTACATAAGGATAAACAATACTTTCTCCTTTTCCCTGCTTTAAATTTTCTTTTAACAATAAATTAATAATTCGCACATTTTCATCTTTAGTTTTGCAAGTAGCTAATCCGTAGACAGCTAATGCTGAAATAGTTAATGCAGTGATTGACGCTAACACAAAAATCCCTCCTATAAAATAAATTAATCTCTCAATCAATCCCACTCCTACTATTTAAAGCTCTTTGCAAAATAGCGTAATAACAAGGATTAATAAGGATAAAATCGAGTTTCCTAGAACCTAGTGAAACACTAGCAAAACACTATCTAAAACCTAGTAAACTCTATTCAGAAAGTAGTGTTTTAAGAACACTATTTTTTAGTTTTTTTAATTTATCCTTTATAAATAATAAAAGAAATAAAGAGCTCCCAGTTTTGTGACTTATATAATACACAAATATTAATCTTTTTAATTTCTTTATCTAAATAAAAAAAAGGCTCATTTAATATAGGAGCCTATTTCTTTTTAGATTTCTGTTCCTTGATGTAGTTCAAAGCATATGCGGTGAAGTATTTTGCGATTTCCTCTAATCTATCATCATACTTAGCTGAGATAGTGAAGTTGAATTTATCATTATCTAATTGTTGTTTGACTGGTGCTTTTAAAAAGTATCGGACAGGGTGACGTTCCGCACTTTCTCTGACGATTGAGAATTTGATTAACCCTAGCTCATCTTCTAGTTTTCGATTTAACTGCTCATTTGACACCATCAATAAGCGATTTCGCTCACGATAGAACCCTAACATTTCCTCTTTGAGCGTTGCAGGTGATTTTAAACCCTGATTTTCAAACAACGCATACTCATATTTAAGAATTAAATCAAATGTTTCTTGGTTTAAATCTGAGTATTTAACCGCCTCAAAATGCTTGATTTTCTTGGTTTTCTTATCTTGATAAACAAAATCATTCTTCAATAGAAATTCATCTTTAAGTTTAGAAAGGATTTGAGGTGATAGCTGATTCACCTCTTCGTTCTCAATCGTGACGACGCTCAATGACTCTGTAATCTTTAAATGTTTAAAGATAAAATCGTAGAACGACTGGCGATTAATAAACATTCTTTTAAATTGTAGAGCGTACTTAGCTTCTTTAGGTTTAATCTTATACTTTTTGCAAATATCATCTACAAAGCGTGATGAATCAGGCAAGTTTAAAGCATATCCAACAACACCTTTTGGCACGATAAAATAGTCAAATTCATTTCTAAAGTTATTTAAAAGCCAGTCCCTATCAACATCTAGCAGCTCTAATGCCTCAAGTGAAGTCATGTCGTAGCCACTGTTTAATTTATTTAAGAAAATCTCTGAAAGTTTATCGTAATCCTTAACTGTAATGGTTTTATCGTTCCCGTTCTTATCTTTAATAATCTCTGTTTTGGTTAAAATGCTTTTAGGAAAAAATTCATCTGTCCTATTCATTTAGATAAGAGCCTCCTTTTTGTGTCTTATATAATACACAATTATAAATCTCTTTGTTTTTTTAAACAATATAAAAAGAGATAGAAACTAGTCTATCTCTCGTAAATCATTAAATTCAACGTAATCACTGTTTGCTAAGTATTTAGCAAATGTTGTTTCTGTTAAAAAGTTAATACTTTTAACTATCTCGATTTTCTCTTTTGCGTCGATAGAGTCGTCTAATAACTTCTCTATTAAGCCCTCGTATTCAGCTCTGATTTTTTCTTTATTGATTGGTATTGGTGTGTTCATTTTTATTCTCCTGCTTTCTAATTCTTGCTGTTTTTTCGATTAATGGAGTAAGTAAGTTAGTTTTCATTTTTTTCTGTTACAATCTGCGCCTCTTTACATGACTTAGCTAACGCATATAAGCATAGATTGATGATTTCAGATTTATTTAAAAATGCAAAGTGACGGCTTAGTTCATTAATTGCTTTAACAGCGTCTGAACATAACTTTAAGTTAGTTTGTTTTTTACGTTCAACCACTTCTGCTGACTTTTGCTCTCGTACTAACTCCGCAAACTCACTGTAAACATTAGATTTTTCTAGTTGTTCCTTATTGTTGTTAGAAAGAATTAAAGCAGCGTCAATCAAGGCATAGAGCGGTAAGTAATATAACTCGTCATTTACCTCTTTAATTTCCTCTGATATTTTACTCATCATGTAAATACCTGTTGCCGTTCTACTCTCTTTTGTTCCTGCTTGCTCGCAAACAACCTTAACAATATCTAGCTTTTCTCTAATCATTAAAGGATTTTTTGACTTATTTATCGTCTTATAACTCCCTCTTTTGTTGCTTTTATTTTCGTCATTTTTGACTGGTTGATTTGTTTGAACCTCTTCCTCTTTTTCATCCATTTTTTCATTAGAATTTGAATCAATTTCCCACTGCACTTCGACTGAATTTTCAGCATCAGATTTTTGAATTTCTTCCGAACTTTCATTTTTAATTACTTTTTGATACTCATATTGCTTAGTTTCCTCATTGAAAACATAACGTGCTTTTTTAATTTTAAGCATTAACGCTTCACAATCAGCTTTCACTGTTTTATTTGAAGCACCCTCTTTTAGCTCAGAGCGAATAATAGACCTTAATGATTTGCCTTGTCTGGATAGTTCATTGATGTATGCTATCTCTTTTTTTGTGATTTTTTCTACCTTTAACAGCTCCAAAACGCCACCTCCTAATATTATTATAACACGCTTTTTCAATCTTAAACACGGAAATGAGAAAGCTGTTTTAAATCTAACTTTTAATGTATTTAATACATCATTTAATGTATGAAATATTATATTTATTATCCTGTTTTTGTATATTTATGATATAATAAAAATAAGATTGACCTACAAATTTTTAATGAAAAAATACAGGGGTCTTATAAGTAAAAAGGAGGAATGAAGAACATGAAATTTAGTAAATCAAAAAAAATCACAATCGCATCAATCATCAGTATCGCATTTATCACGATTGCTTTAATTATCGCATCACAATCAAAAACTCCTCAAACTGAAGAAGAAAAGGTTGAAGAACCAATAACTGAAATTGTTGAGGCAGAAAAAGACGAGGTTCTTGAAGAAGAAGTTGAGCCTGAAACAGAAGAAGTAACGGAAGAAAAGACTGAAACTGAGGAAGTTGTAGAGGAAGTCAAAGAAGAGGATAGTGTTGAGAAGCCACAGAATGCCCCAGAAACGTCGAAAAACGAATCTGAGACAAATAATACTACTCAAGTCGAAACAAAGCCTCAGAGCTTGCAAAACAGCTCAAATTCAACGACTACTAATCAATCAAGTAACTCAACAACTACAAGCAAGCCAAGTTCAGCTGTAAATAACAGTAGTTCTTCAAGTTCAAATAGTAGTAATTCTACTTCAAGTAGCAATAATTCTTCGAATTCAAACACAACAACACAAACAAAACCAGAAACATCAACTCCTGCACCTGTTCCAACGCCAGAGCCACAACCCGTTAAAGTAACAGGCGTAACAACAAGCACTGCAAACTTAACATTAGAAATTGGTGGAACTGGAAAGATGACAGCAACAGTTAGTCCAAGCAATGCGGATAATAAGGCTGTAACATTCAGTTCATCAAATACAGCAGTAGCAACAGTGGACCAAAGTGGAAATATCGTCGCTAAAGGGTCAGGAACAGCTTATATCACTGCAACTTCGAAAGAAAACAGTAAAATGAGTGCTTCAATCGTTGTGACAGTTAAAGAGAAACCTAAAACTGCTGTTTATACAGGTGACTCAATTGTGGCACGTTTAAGAAATGAGAAAGGTTGGTACGGTTCGGGAACATACGCATATTTAGCTCCATCTGAGAATTCAGCAGCAGAGCTAACTTATGTAGAAGTTTCTTCAGCTAAATCAACAGGAACAGGAATTGATACTCGTATCACTGTTTACAATTCTCAAGTTGACGGTGTTGTAAGTGGTGTTGAACAGGTTATTCGATGGATAATGCCAAATCAAGGACAACAAGTTATCAATAAACTTCATGATAGTAGCTACTATGGTGGAACGTTAGAAGGAATTGACGGTCGCAAAGTAGTTATTAGCTTAAAAAATTACGGAATTGTGATTGATATTTATGCGAAATACGAATAAGAGAGATTCAGTTCTCTCTTTTTTTGTTATCATAGAAATGATTTGAAAGGATTTGATTAATTTGAAAATTTATTATGGCAACAAAGAACGTAGCGTTGAACTATATAACCGCAACAAAAAACAAGTAGAGCAAAAAATGTGCTACAACAATACATTTAACATCTTGAGTTATGACGATGACGTTCTCGCTAAATTAGCTAAGAAAGAATGGAAAATAGCTTACTGTTTCTTTAAAGTTTTTGACAACCAGACTATCTATGTCCGTCATTGCTGTTTTTTAGACGTTCTAAGAGGCGAAATGATAGATGCGACTTCTACTTTACTTTCTAGTTTTAAAGAACGTCAGAGCCTCGAATATCGCTTAATACACGCATTTGGTTATCATGAATACATTGACGCTTTAAAAACGTATCACAGAGAACCTGCTTTGACTGAGTATCTATATGTCAAGACTGAAGCTGTACGTGATGAAATGATGTCAGAAGGACTATTAGCTGTCGATTAAAAAAATAAATAAAAAAGACAAAAATCACCTCATTTTTATCGAACGAGTGTTCATAATTTTAATGAGGTGATTTTTATTATGCAAATCTATAAAGCTAACGTATCAAAGTCATTAGACCTATATAATAAGACCTGTATCTGGTTAGAAGAAGATAAATCATTCGAGAACATCTATCAAGCATTAACTCATAACGATTACGTATCACTCAAACTGTTCCATGAAGAGTTTTTAATTGCTGAAGGTTTTGTGACAAGTTCAAGAGGTCGTTATTTAACTAAGCACTGCTTTTTTGTTGAAGACGATGAAGTGATTGATATTACGTTTGATACACTACACAAGCTTGAAGTAAGAGAATACACGATTGTTAAGCTATATACATTTTCTCAATATCTAAGTCACATTGGTTATGAATACAATAAACCAGTTAGTGAATTAAACTTAACTTTTAGTTAATTGAATTATTTAGTTTTTAAAAAAAAGATTTTTTTATTTCCTATTCACTTACACTCGCTTCACTCCTGTATACGAATATTAACTTAGTGTGCATTTCGTGTCCCTTTTAAAAATTAAATGGCTTAAGATAAAAAAATTCTGAGAAATTGACCTAAAAAATGCTCATAAACGTTGGTATCACCATGTTTTTGACCCTTTCATGACTCGCGAGACTTAATGTTACTTGTATTCGTAAGAATACTATTCAAGAACCTTTAAGTCTCGCGAGTCATGAATGCCATCAAGCCCAAGTGCTTCTTGGGTTTTTAGTAAAAATCGTCAGAATTTTTTTAAAATATAAAAAAAGAAGGACTACTTAATCCTCCTTTTTGAAAATTCTATTTATCTCTTGGGACAAAGAAACTGTATGTAACGTGTTCTAGGACGTTGTATTGTTTTCTTGTTGCTTTACTAGAACGAATTTCTTGTGCATTCAATTCATTTAAGATACATACCTTTAATTTTTTAAAAGTCTCTTGTTTTCGTTTCATTCCTAATTGTTTGTTTGCTTTAGGAATAATAGCTCCTGTTTTTTTATCAACGTCTAGTTTGATTTCATCAGGAGTTACTTTGGTTGTTCCGTTAAACCATTTGTCAGTTTTCAAGATATTTTCAAGAACTTCATCTTTTACAAAATAGCCTTGCGAGTTTAATCTTCTACGTGCATTTTTAACACATAAGTCTTTAAACTTCGCTTCAGATTGATTAAGCATTCCGCTTGTTTGGTGATAAACCTCTCCTGCTAGTTCTTCGTCAATGGCACGAAGTATTTTGTGAGAGACAGTCATCATTCTTCCCCCTCGCTCAAAGAATAACTCATATCTTCTTAATGCCTCTTTTAAAAGCTGAGGGGTTACAGGAGCAAACTCGTAAAAGTTTGGAACCATATAATCTTTTTCATCAATTTCTTTTTCAACCATTAGTTTGATTTTATGTTGATTAACTCCTACTTTGACCGATAACTTCATTTCATCTAGTTGAACTTTTTTAAAGAATCCTAAGAAACAAAGGAAATTCATTTTTCTTACAAAAGAATAGTAGCTTTTGACTTTGGCTTCTGACACGTCTGCATAGAATCCAGTTAGTAAATCTTTGTGGAAGTCTTCTAACGCTCGATAAACTACTACTCCTTGTCTATTTTCAAGCAAAGAAGTCTTTGGAACGTAACGACGTAAGAGGTTGCAACATCCGATGTATAGATGTCCTAGTCCGTAATCAAACACTTTTTCAGACTCATTAATGATGCGTCCGTCTAAAATATCAATTATATAATCACGCCCTAAATTGATTTGCTCAACTGCGTCCTTTCTGTACTGACTAGATAATGAAGCGTCAATCGAACTCAATAGCATTTCTAAGCTTGAATAAAAGATTGTTCCGAACTCGGTTGCCATCATTTCAGCTAGTAGCCCCATCACACTTAATGTTTCATTTGTACCGAAGTCGTGGTATAGAATAACCCCACCGTCACCCTCAAAGAACACCGCAGACGCATTATTTTCGATACGTGTCAACGATTGGAAGTGAACATCTAAATTCTCACCAATCATTTCATGGATTGGAAGAGAATTAATCATCTCAATAGCTGTTGGGTAATCAACGTCTTTAGGAACGTCAGTTAAGTAGTCCTTTAAGTTGGCTAAAATATCGTCTAAAAGGTCTTTATTGATTGGTCTTGCTCCACTTTTAGCCTTTGGTTTAGGAAGTTTCTTTGAACCAGTTGTTTTTCTTTGTTGTTTTAAAGTTTTTCTTAGGTCAAACCCCATCTTTTCAAGTTTCTCACACGTATTTTTACAGAAGAAATAAAATTGTGAGGTTTTAAATGGTGCTAATTCTAAATATTTTTTCCATTCTGTTTCAGTTAAGTAATCACGAAACTGTTCAACACGTCTAGCACGTTGGTTGTGTTCTTTGACTTCGTATTCCGCTAGATTCCATAATTTCATCGCTTTATCAACGACTTTTTTATTGGCTAATAGCTGGTCGATGTTAAAACGTGCATTATCGTCCACGTAAACCACTTCTGAACCTGCGTAGAACAATCGGGCAGGACTAATTGAAACAATGTCAGAATAAGCCAAAACGTCCTCTGACAGCCCCTCCATGAATGGAGAAGTCAATACAATGTTAATACGTTTAATTTCCTCTGTGTCTTTAATAGCTTTATTCCCAAAGAACACCACACGCCAACGCTTATTTTCTTCCGTATAGCTCCATGTTTTATAGACAATAGACGGCTTTACTAAACAACGACTTAAAATTTGGTCCAAAGTAAAGTTATGATGGTCAATATCAATGGCGAAAACATTTTGAAAGTCCACAACGTCTTCTCTAAACGTGATGACCGCATATTCTTCACCTGTCTTTTTATTTGTCTTTCTCCCTCCACGTTTTGATACGCCAGGATGGAACGCATAACCTTGTTGAATGAAATTTGCCAAACTTGAAGGCGTTACAGATGTTTTTCTTGATTGATTTAAATATTGCAACTTACCTGCTTCATCAGCAGTTGGTTTGTGGTTGAATGAGATTTTTGCCAAATCAACCATATTGTAGTTTTTTATTTCGCCATTTATATCATTTTGCATAAAAAATACCCCCTATATATCCAAGAAAAAAACCAAAAACTGGATACACAGAAGGCTTCACCTAGCTAAATTAATAAAAAAGTAATACTTTTTGATAAATATGTCGATATTTTTATTGATAAAATCGACAGAATTTTATAAAATAAGTATATAAATTTTTATAAAATTTTTTTAGAAGCGAAAGCTTTCTGTGTGAGTAAAGACGACTACTTGTTTGGCGACAGGGTCGTCTTTTGGCGTTTCTCAGAAAGATTTTCAATTTATACACTCATTTTATCAAATCATAAACGATAATATCAATATATTTATCGTTTGGAAAAAATAAAAAACATTGTTATTGTTTATAAATGATAAAATTAATGAAAAAATCGAAGAAGTCCTTGAAGAACTGGGACTTCTTTTTTTTATTTTTATTAACAACATAAAAATACCCAAAATCAAACCTTCAAAATGCTTATAAACGTTGATACGACGACATTTCAAGCACATAGTCTTTGCCGTATAATAATAAAGAGGCAACGTTACAAATCTCTTTAATAACGTTCCTACGGAGATTGAAATGGCTGAAATTATTGATATGACGACGTTTCAATGGTGTCGTATGGGTGAAATTTCCCCCACTTTTTTTATGAGTAAAAGTTAGAAAAATCTATAAAAAACCCCTCCTTTTCGTACTGTAAGTAAGATTACAAGTAAGAAAAAAGGAGGGGTTTTTATGAAATTCAGTAATCTATTTAAGCTATCAATCGCATCTTTATCGATTGCTATGCTTTATTCTATAAATCAACCGACGAAAGTATCAGCTTTTGGAATCGGTGGCGGAAACAGTAGTGTATCTTGTGAAGTTATGAAAGCAGTAGACCATAAAGATAATTATATGGTTTCGTTTGAAACAGCAACAGGAGTCGTTGAACTGCCTCTATTAGCTCAATTTAACGCCTCATGTGCAAAAACTAAGAACCTGCCTTGGGCAGTTGAACATATCAATGGCACGAACGGAAAACAAAATATATTTGTTTTAAGACGTGTTGGTGACGTAGTTGTTTACCAACCAGACCTAGGAGAGTATGAAACTATCACTAAGAAAAGAGGCTCAATGACACATATTAGTTGGGACGGAGCGGATTCTTCTGGTGTTAAAGGAAGAATGGGTAACACAGGTTGGAACAGGCACGGAACGTCATTCTTAAATTATTCAGTTCCATTTAATGACACATCATGCGGTTATAAGAAAAAAGCTGGCGAAACAGGGATGGAAGCTGTCTGTATAGAGGGTGAAACGTATTATAACTGGGGTCATTCATTGAAAGACAACACAAATACAGCTCGTCAAACACTCGCAACAGCGATTGAGAAAAATGACATCGCAACAATTGAGAAAATAACGGGAGAATGGGAGTATTTAGGTTATTCATGGGACGGAACAGTTATCTCAAACCCTTATTTCCCTAGTGATTACCCTGTTCGTTATACTTCAAGCGGTAAAGTGAGTCAGAGTGGTTCTGGAGCACCAAATGCTTATCCTTGGTATTCGGACCCTTACTCATGGGGAACAGCAGAGAGTGAATTTGATAACCTGCTATCGACTCAAAAGAACTACAAAATCAAATATGACGCTGTATCCGCTCTAAAAACACAAGAGAACATGAAAGGTTCTGTTGAAACGTTAATGAAGCAATTATCAATGAAAAATGATTATCGTTATAGCGCTGCTATTTTCGAGGGACGAGGAACGACTTATATTGGAGACGACGGAAAAACTAAACGTTTCTACAACTTGGTTATGGTTCAATCAGACGCAGATTCATTGAATAATATCGCCTTGATGGAGCTAGGAATTTACGACGGCAATACAAAATTAGCTTCATGGACACGTAAAGCAGCTATGAGCGAATTTGGAACTGCATTTGCACTTAAAGATTCAAGCGGAAATTTCATTACACTAGAAGGTGGTAAAGAATACACGCTTAAAATGACAATTCTTAATGACTCAGCACAAGATTTAACAATGGCTCATCAAGTTAATTTAGAAGTTGACACATCAGATTCAACGATTACAGACGAAGAACATGAAGAAAATCTATCTGCTAGAGCTTCATCAGCTAAATTGAGTAAACAAAAGACAAGGACTATCACAACAAAAGTCAAAATACCTGCGGTTAATGGCTATATAAACATTAACGCAGTGCTAGATAATAATGTTTACGGTACAACAAACCACTGGAAAATAGACGACTCAGCTAAAATTAAAGTCAATGTTAAAACACCAACTGGAGATATTTCGGTGTGCGGTATCAAGCTATTTGAAAAAGGCGGAGAAACGCCTATTAGCGAGTCAGAAATCGTTCAAGACAAAGAATATGACGTAGAATACTACATCTGTTATGCAGGAGCTACTATTGGGGGAAATCACGAAGTTAATGTATCTGGTACATTATCAACGACTGGTAAATATCACGAAGAAATTTCATTAGACAGAACAATTAGTATCAAGCTAGATAAGACAAACGTGATTCGTGAAACAATAAGAGTAAGCAATCCAGAGATTGTCACTGACATTAAAATCTCAACAGATAATGAGAGAATAAATACTGACAAAACGAATGATACGGGTTCTGAAACCTTCAAGAACGCACCAAATATTAAACTAACAGACCTAACTATAACGCCTGGTAAAATCGAGTTCACACCTGTTGGTTGCCACACTGTAACGGTAAGCTATGATTTAACTCTTACAGACGTTAAAAATGGCTACAATTCAACATTTGATACGACTACACGTATTATCATCGGAAACGAAGAATACAGTGTGACAGACAAAATTAAAGCAGGAACACATAAACACACTCATAACTTAAAATACTGCTTCCCTAGCGGTGATACGGGTGGAAATCGTGATGTTTCAGCAGAAGCAAATAAAAATCAAGCCATGTTTGAATCAAAAATTGAAGACAATTACGACGAAATCACATGGGAGGGAAATGAAGGAGCTTTAGAGCTAAATGGTTGCCCTGTTTCAGACAATGTTTCAAATGAAGTGACATGGGACCAAACTTACACAATTGATACAGTTGAGGTCTGGATGGAAGATGGACGTTTAATGCAGAAAGTAGTTAATACTGAGCAAAAAACAGTCGAAAACCAAACAGAAAGTTTCAAAATCACAACGATTCAAATGCGTTCTAAATTACAACAAGACCTGCAATTAGGTAAAGACGGATGGATTGACGTGATTGAGGTAACAGAGGAAGGAACAAAACAAATCGCAACGCCAAAAATCAAGGCAGGATACGGATTTGAATTCCGTATTAAAGCTGAATACGCAACGAACGTGTTAAGTGATATAGACCACGAACTAGACCTTGAGAAGCTAAATAAAGGGGAAAAACAAACAATTCAAGTGGTTTCAGCAGGAAGTCATGATAATCCGAATCTAGTAAATGATTTCTATATGAGTATTGCAGACAAAAAATTAAATGTAGGCAGTGGATTAGACCTAGAAATCACTGATTCAGAAGAAAATGAAAACTCAAAAGTGTTTAACGTGACGATTACTCCAAAGGTTTCGCCAAATACAGGAGACGCTGACGATACACGCTTATATATTTCTGAGTCAACAGCAGACGGACTATACAGCTATAAAGTATTCACGCCTGCGATTACAGGTTTAACATCAAGAACTGAGAACTCAAACATCATCTTATGTGATGAAATGGAAATTGAGTTTGAAGTTGTTGGGAGTGTCTATGATGATTTAAATACACATCAAACGAGATAAAATTAAAAGCACATTACAATTCGTAGTGTGCTTTTTTTTCATGCTTTTTAAAGGCTCTGTGATGTTTTAAGTACATTATTCAATATTTCATAGGGGCAAAAGAAAAAAGCCCGTAGAGGGCTTTAAAATGGCTTTTTAATAAACATTCCAATGTTTTGCTAATTCTAGATTAAACTCATCGTCTAATCCGATATAAGGATTGATACCGCCATTTCTATGATAGAAAATGCATTGCAGTGTTTCAGCTAAATCCATTCCTCTTAAATCTCGGACTTGAAGTTGCTGGATAGGTTCAACTAGCTCATGCCCTTCAAACAAACAAAAATTCCCTACTTCCTCTACCCAACTGTAGCGAACAATAACCTCATTATCATTTTTCTTCTTGCGTCTTCCCATAAAACTCGCTCCCTTTTCAGTCTGTTAGTTTAAATTTTAACACCTAAATATCTTAGAAAAAATAAAAACCCCACATGGGGTTTAAAAATTAAATTTCAAATTCTAAAATTTCAAACAAACAAGCAGGTTCTCCACCTTCACCTAGCAAAAACTTAATTAATTTAGTAGCTTGAACTGTGGTTGGAGCTGTTTTAACAACATATCCACCCTCACTTGCTAAGTCATTTAGGTAGCTCATTTGCTTATCAGTAGCCATGTGGATTTGTTCAGTAGCTAAGTAGTTCTGAGCGTCAACTAGCGTTTCAAAGCTCTTGTATTTAGCTTTAGGGAACTTATGAACTAGCTTTTTACACTCAGACCACGAAAGTACAATGACATTACTCTCTCTGCCCTCTTTGACCGCATAATATTTAGTCACCTGTTGTTTATTTGATTTAGATTTTCTTTTAGCCAAAGGAAACCCCTCCTGTTTAAAATAAAAATCCCATGCGGGGTTAGTGATTAATTTTGCGACATATAATTCACTCTGATTATATTAAACCACCTAAAAGACCAAGACTTTCGGCTGGTTTTTTATTAGCCTCGAAGTATTCGTGTTGAGGTTCCTCCTCTTTATCTTCCTTCGTCCCTTCATTTGCTGTAACGACAAGTTTATTATCCTTAATATCTTTTAAAATCGTTTCAATATCAGCTAATTTTGTTTTTAAAAAGTCCATATCCTCACAAGCAACCTCTGTTTTTTGAGGCTCTAAATCTCTACGAACTAAGTCGCAAATGTAGTCAGATATGTTTTTACCTTCCTCCTGCATTTCTGATAACACCTTAAAAATGTCAGAATTTTTATTACTGAAGGCAATATTTTTTCGCATTCGTTGATTGTTTTTTGACATGATTTAAGCCTCCTCTATTCACTAATAGAGGGGTTTTTACACCCCTCTTTTGCTTGATATTATAGTCCTTTAAGTTTCATTGTTTGGTAGAACCCTTCAACGTTATCAAAAATAGGGTTCTTAGATAATTTAATAGGTTTATTTAATTGAGACGCAAATGTCGCATGGTAGAATGACGACGAACCACCTAACATGAAATACTCGAATGAGTGGTAATCAATATTTTTAGAAGTCTTAATATTTTTAACACTTTCAGCAATAGCGTCTTCAAAAATCTTTTTAATTAACGCATTGATTTGCTCAAAATCTTTCCCTTCAATGAATTTTTCACCTTTTAGAACCTTCATAACGTCAGACGCTAGTAATTTTCTACCAAATTGAGACTCAACCTCTTCAATAACCTCAGAAATAACTGAATTGCAACCACGAGTGTCTGTTTTTAATGTATCGATATCAATTTTACCATCAATAATTGCTAAACGAGTGATATTTAATCCACCACAATCAATGATGTAAACATTTTTATCCTTAATAGCCTCGCTGTATTGAATTAATACTCCTGCACCCTCGAATAAAACTAATACAGTTTCAATTACAAATGAGAAAACCTCACCATCAAATTCAATCACAAACTTTTTATTTGCATAAAGCGATTCTATTTCAGCTTTTTTATCTGCTTTTAAGTATTGCGAC
>NZ_JAGAVR010000110.1:0-68510 GCF_017941855.1 Turicibacter sp.
ATAGTTTAGGAGTCACCTTTTTAATTAAAATTTAATTTCAGTAAGATAAGCAGATAATAATTTCATAACATTAACACATCCATCGATATGAGTACGTTCTACACCATGGGAAGCATGAACTCCTGGTCCGATTAATGCAGCCTTTATATCATGACCTGCACGAAGAGCAGCTGATGCATCTGATCCGTAGAATGGATAAATATCAACAGCATATCCTAATTCATGCTTTTTAGAAAGTTCAATTAACTCCGATGTCATTTCATAATCGTAAGGACCTGATGAGTCTTTTGCACAGATTGAGACGTCATATTCTGTACATGATAAATCTTTACCAATGCAGCCCATATCAACAGCAATCATACGTGTGATGTTAGCTGGTAATGAAGCTGCTCCATGACCTACTTCTTCGTATGTTGAAACAACGAATTGAATCGTGTGATTAGGTTTGATGTTTGCTTCTAGTAAAGATTTGAAAACAGTAAAGATGATGGCAACACTAATTTTGTCATCGATGTGACGGGATTTAATGAACCCACTTTCTGTGATTGTGGTTTTAGGATCGATTGAGATGAAATCCCCATTTTGAATCCCTAAATCAATAACATCTTGTTTTGAAAGCACAACTTCATCAAGACGAACCATTAACTCATCGACTGTTTGCCCTTTTTTACCACAATCTTCATAAACATGTGAAGCTGGGGCAAGGCTTAAGATTGTTCCGGTATAAGCTTTTCCATCACGGGTATGAACAGTGCAGTATTCTCCAAGAAGCGTCATCATTTGATTTCCACCAATTGATGTTAAGCGTAATGTTCCATCAGCACTAATTGAGCGAACCATCAATCCAAGTGTATCGACGTGAGCAGAAAGTCCAAGAACTTTTGTAGAATCTAATCCTTCAAATGTGACAATTAGATTTCCTTTATTTGATTTAACAGCTGATAAACCTAATTCTTTTGCATAAGTTGCAATTTTTTCAATCACAGCCTGTGTATAACCACTTGGACTGGGTGTCATTAAAATATCTGTTGCTAATGAATAAAAATATGAGTGATCAAAATTCATCGCTATTCCCCATTTCTAATTTAATTTGAAATCTATGTAACGTATTATACTATATTTTGGAATTTTTTATCTTTAATTATGAGGAAAGTTTTAAAAATTAATATTATTTCATTTATGCGTTTTCAATTGTCATGTATAATTATTTTTGTGAGATAGAAGAATCAAACAATGGACATTAGGACAAAATTTAAAATGGCTAGAGGAGTGATGCGCATGTTTGAGATGTTAATACGAAGAGGGGTAGCTTTTTTTATTGATTTTATTTTATTATTGTTAATCTTCTATGGAAATGCACAGTTTATTTTTATTTCATTCGATAATGCTGGACAAACTTTTGGATTACAAGTTGTCATAGCGATGATTATGCTACAACTTATTTATGTATTCATTTATTTTATTTATATTCCAGTTCGTATGCCCGGGCAAACAGTTGGAAAACGTATCATGAAAATTAAAGAAGTAAAACAAAACCAAAAGGAAATGACAGTTAGTGATTATTTTAAACGTGATTTCTTATTAAAATTTTTATTATCTTCTATGACTTCAGGATTTGTGGTTATTTTTAATGCTATTTTATTAACGTATCAATCGATTCGTAAACAACCGTTACGCGCATTTCAAGATTATGTTATGAAAACAGATGTTATCAAAGTAACGAAATAGAGGAAAAAACGATGATGTTAACAACTTGTAGTGATTTAAGAGAGTTGTATAATCAAATTCAACATTTAGAGGCAACATCAGTTATTCACTTTAATTTTTGGGTTACTGTTATTTTGTCAGTGATTTTTTTGTTTTTTTATCGCCGATTTAATAGTACGAATTCGATATGGAAGTGTTTATTAGTCACGAGTTTTGTTTTTTATGTTTTAAATGTCATTCGGTTAGTTTTCTTTCCGATTCCAATTAATCCAAATTATATTGAGATTTTAAAGCGAGAGTCTGAATGTGGAATTTTACTTGAAAGACGGCATAATTTTGAATTATTCGATTTTATGAAATGGGGAAATCTATTTCATATTACAACGGTCGGGAATTTTTTGTTGTTAATGCCATTGAGTTTTTATTTTCCGATTCTATTTAAAAAGCATAAGTGGAATTTAGTAAATATAACACTAATTGGTTTTATGACCTCTTTATGTATAGAATCTTTGCAATTAACGTACGACTTAGTAACTGGATATGCTTATCGAGGATTTAATGTCGATGATTTAATGGTAAACACACTGGGGGTTTTTTGGGGATATCTTATTTATATTGTCTTAAAATTGATTTGGTGTGTTATTAACAAAATTAAGAGAATATTTCTTTACGTTGAATGAGGCGATTATAGATATAATCGCTTTTTTACTAGCTTAAATTATGAAAATAAAAATCATTATTTACATTTTTACAATAAAATACAAAAAAGGTGTAAATTTTCTGTGGAAAATCATTGACTTTTATAGGTATAGACCTTATATTTAAGTAGTAAATTGAATCTTTTCTCTCGTATATCATCGGAAATATGGTCCGAAAGTCTCTACCTACTCACCGTAAATGAGTAGACTACGGGTTTTATCAGTTATTAAGAAAATAGGCCAATTATTTTTTTGATTTCTGATTTACCATAAGTAGGGACTTTCAGCATTTTTAGCTGGAAGTCCCTTTTGTTTTTTAGGTAAGTATTACGGGGGAGGACATTCTATCTTTGTTCATTGGAGTAGGAAATTAGATAGATCCGTGATACTTACCTTTTTAATTTACGAGCCGAGAGAAGGAGAAGAATTGGGAGGAGTACCGACATGAACAAATTCTTCAAATTAGAAGAACGTGGCACAACTGTTTCAAAAGAATTTATTGCCGGAGTTACAACATTCTTATCAATGGCGTACATCATTTTCGTTAATCCAAATACACTTGGAGCTGCGGGAATGGATACAGGCGCTGTCTTTACAGCAACAATTTTAGCAGCATCTATTGGAACATTAATTATGGGATTATTCGCTAACTTCCCAGTAGCACTTGCTCCAGGGATGGGAATGAATGCATTCTTCTCTTATACCGTTGTTTTAATGATGGGATATAGCTGGCAACAAGCTTTAGCAGGTATCTTTATCTCAGGAATTTTATTCATTATTTTATCAGCAACTGGGTTACGTGAATTAATTATTAATAGTATTCCAACATCGTTAAAACATGCTGTTGGAACAGGAATCGGATTTTTCATTGCTTTTTTAGGATTCCAAAATTCAGGAATCATCGTTAATAACGATGCAACATTAGTTGGAATCGGAGATTTCACAGATCCAAATGTATTAATTACAGTAATTGGATTAGTTGTAACGTTAATTTTATTAGTTCGTAAAACACCAGCAGCTATCTTTATTGGTATGATTGTGACAGCTGTTGTCGGAATGATTTTAGGTGTGGTTGAATTACCAACGCAAATTATTGCATCAGTTCCTTCTTTAAAACCAACATTTGGTGCATTATTTGAAGCCTTACCAAGTATTTTCACAGTAGAAATGATTCCAGTTATTTTCTCATTCTTATTCGTCGATTTCTTTGATACGGCGGGAACTTTAATGGCTGTTGGAGCACGTGCAGGTTTAGTAGATGAAAAAGGTCATTTAGTAGATGGAGATAAAGCATTACTTGCCGATTCAACTGCTACTGTTGTTGGTGCCGTTTTAGGAACATCTTCAACAACTTCTTTCGTTGAATCATTAACAGGAGTTGAAGCGGGTGGACGTACTGGATTAACTTCAGTCTTTACTGCATTATGTTTCTTAATTATGTTATTCTGCTCAGGCTTATTATCAGTTGTTACTTCAGCTGTAACAGCACCAGCCTTAATTGTTGTAGGTATTTTAATGGCTTCTTCTTTAGGTGACATTGAGTGGAAAAACATCGAGACATCAATTCCAGCATTCGTAACTATTATTATGATGGTACTTGGATATTCAATCGCTGAAGGGATTGCATCAGGGTTCTTATTATATCCAATCATGATGGTAGCAGCACGTCGTTCTAAAGAAGTTCATCCAGTTATGTGGGGATTAGCAGTTATTTTCCTATTACATTTCATCATGCAGTAAGTAACTTATAGTAGAAAAAATGAACATTTTGTCATAATGAGGGTGACAAAAGTTCATTTTTTACTATATAATCTTAAATAAGAAATTTTTAGGCGGTCATCCTATAAAATATCGAAGCAAAAAACAAACTAGTAAAAAGAGGTGAAGGACATATGCAACATGATGAGGTTATTGTATTAGACTTTGGTAGTCAATATAATCAGTTAATTACTCGCCGTATTCGTGAATTCGGAGTATATAGTGAATTAAAATCACATAAGTTAACGGCAGCAGAAATCAAGCAAATGCCAAATGTTAAAGGAATTATCTTCAGTGGAAGTCCTAATAGTGTCACACAAGAAGGTGCATTTACAGTTGATCCTGAAATCTTTAACTTAGGATTACCGATTTTAGGGATTTGCTACGGAATGCAATTAACAACTCATATGCACGGTGGAGTAGTAGAACGTGCTGAACAACGTGAGTATGGAAAAGCAGAAATCACAATTAAAAATGTGAATAAATTATATCAAGATATGCCACAAGAACAAGTGGTATGGATGAGTCATGGTTATCATGTAACAAAGTTACCAGAAGGATTTGTTGTTGATGCTAGCAGCGATTCATGTCCAATTGCAGCAGCTTCAAATGAAGAACGTAACATTTATTTAGTTCAATTCCATCCTGAAGTACAACACTCAGTGTATGGTTCACAAATTTTAAAGAACTTTATCTTTAATGTTTGTGGTGCAGAGGCTAACTGGTCAATGAAAAACTTCATTGATGAGCAAGTAGAAAAAATCCGCGCTCAAGTTGGATCTGAAAATGTATTATGTGCCTTAAGTGGTGGGGTTGATTCATCTGTTGTTGCAGCATTAATTCACCGTGCTATCGGAGATCAATTAACATGTATGTTCGTTGATCATGGATTACTTCGTAAAGGAGAAGCGGAAAGTGTTGTTGAAACATTTGATGGAAAATTCAATATGAACTTCATCAAAATTGATGCACAAGAACGTTTCTTAAATAAATTAAAAGGTGTTTCTGATCCTGAGCAAAAACGTAAAATTATTGGTAATGAGTTTGTTTATTGCTTTGATGAAGAATCTGCTAAATTAAAAGACATGAAGTTCTTAGCACAAGGAACTCTTTATACAGATATTATTGAATCTGGTACTGATACAGCTCAAACAATTAAATCACACCATAACGTAGGGGGATTACCTGAAGATATGGAGTTCGAATTAATTGAACCGCTGAACACTTTATTCAAAGATGAAGTTCGTCAATTAGGACTTGAGCTTGGATTACCAGAAGAAATTGTCTTCCGTCAACCATTCCCTGGACCTGGTCTTGGAATTCGTGTTTTAGGTGAAGTGACAGAAGAGAAATTAGAAATCGTTCGTGAGTCAGATTTCATTTTACGTGAAGAAATCAAAAAAGCAGGACTTGAACGCGATGTATGGCAATATTTCACTGCGTTACCTAACATTAAATCAGTTGGGGTAATGGGAGATGAGCGTACATATGACCATACGGTTGTTGTTCGTGCCGTAACGTCAATTGATGGTATGACTTCAGATTGGGCACGTATCCCATTTGATGTTTTACAAAAAATCTCTGTTCGTATCGTAAACGAAGTCGCACACGTTAACCGCGTAGTGTATGACATTACATCTAAACCGCCTGCAACAATTGAGTGGGAATAATATTAGAAAGCTTGGAGAACCTTTATTTTAAAGTTTTTCCAAGCTTTTTTTATAAGGAATAAATAATAAATTAAGAAGTAAAGAATCAATTTTAAGTACATAAATTTATAAAGAAGGAGAGGAGTTGAAGTTGTAAATGAGTGAAAAAGAAATAGTCATCGCTTTTTTTATTGAAGGGTATGTGAAGAATTATGAGTATGTCTTAAAAATTTTAAGTGAAGATTATATTGATCATAGTCCAGCGTCAGCTAGAAGTAATCATGATGCAGTTAATATTTTAAAAATTATTGCTAACATATTTGATAATCTTAAGATAGAAATACTAGACGTTTTTGCAGAAAATGAACAGGTGGCAACGAGAGTTCGGTACGAGGCTAAACATATTGGCGAGTATATGGGAATTAGTGCAACACATAAAACAATCAGCTTTGAAGCATTGGAAAACTTTAAAGTTGTTAATGGTAAAATTGTTGAATCGTGGGGGTATTGGCCTGATAAAGAGATTGAAGTTCTACTATTAGAAGAGCAAATTTAGTTATTTAAAGGATATGCAAAGTTGATAGTTGATAAAAGGGTTTAAATAGCGTATAAAGAAGAAGGAGATGTCTATCAGGGAAAAAAGAATACCAAACGTCATCTACCTTAATGATTGAAGAAATAAAGAAATTTGAAAATGTGGTAGATTCTTATGTTAGTGAAGAGAAGCCTGTTAAAGAAACAATAGATTAACGAAAAGCTCCTTATTATAGGGAGCTTTTTCTTATTTTGAAAAATTTAATTTTCACTATTGCGTTAGAGTTTACTTCAGGTGTTATACTCTCTTTCAGATGGATATTAAAGTTAAGAATAGGTGATACTTTCTTTGTAGAGGGTTCAAAGTAAAATAGGATAAGACAGGGATGTAAATCATTGTTTATTAACTAAATCCTTCGAGATTGAGGAAAACATAAAGGAGGAAATTAAATGGAGTTAAATATTTTAAATCGTATAAATTCCCCGAAAGATTTAAAGGCGCTTAATCAGGAAGACTTACCATTATTAGCGGATGAAATTAGACAAGTTATTATAGAAAAGGTGAGTCAAACAGGCGGGCATTTTGGTCCGAATCTAGGAATGGTAGAGGCAACGATTGCAATGCATTATGTTTTTAATTCACCTGTGGATAAAATTGTATATGATGTCTCACATCAATGTTACCCACATAAAATTTTAACAGGAAGAAAACATGGATTTATTGATCCTGAGCAATTTGCATCAATTACAGGATATAGCTCACCTAAAGAAAGTGAACATGATTTCTTTACAGTAGGTCATACCTCGACTTCTATTAGTTTGGCGTGCGGTCTTGCCAAAGCGCGCGATGTTAAAGGTGAAAAAGAAAATATTATTGCAGTTATTGGAGATGGTTCGTTAAGTGGTGGTGAAGCCTATGAAGGTTTAAATAATGCTGCTGCCTCAGGTAAAAATATGATTATCTTAGTAAATGATAATGATATGTCGATTGCTGTCAACCATGGTGGTTTATATAAAAACTTAGCTGAACTTCGTCAATCGAATGGAACCTGTGAAAATAACTTCTTTAAATCACTTGGATTTGATTATCGCTTTGTTCCAAATGGTCATGATATTGATGCTTTAATTAATGTATTCTCAGAAGTAAAAGATACCGAGAAACCTGTTGTCATTCATATGTATACGGTCAAAGGAAAAGGATATAAACCATCAGAATCAAATAAAGAAGGTTTCCATTATGTAGGACCGTTTAATTTAGAGACGGGGAAACAACTTTACAGTTTCAATGGTGAAAACTATGGTCAAATTATAGATAATTTCTTATGTGAGAAAGCTAAAACAGATGAAAAAGTCATTGCGATTACAGCTGGAACACCAGGGGTTGTAGGATTAAATAAGTTTAGATATGAATTCCCTGAACAATTTATGGATGTTGGAATTGCAGAAGAACATGCCGTTGCGCTAGCATCAGGATTAGCCTCTCAAGGTGCAAAACCTGTTCTTGGTCTTTACAGCTCATTCATTCAACGAACATATGACCAATTGTCTCAAGATTTAGCCATCAATAATAATCCTGCGCTGATTTTAGTATTTGGTAGCGGAATTTCTTCGGCTGATGTTACTCATTTAGGTGTATTTGATATTGCGCTTGTCTCAAATATTCCAAATATCGTTTATCTAGCTCCTACGACTAAGGAAGAATATCTAGCCATGGTAGAATGGGGACTTGAACAAAATGAGCATCCGGTTGTGGTGCGAGTACCTGGAGGTCCTGTTATTTCGACAAAAGAAGAGGTTGCACCTAACTTCAGTCAACTAAATTGTTATCAAAAAATGAATGATGGAAGCAAGGTTGCTATTTTAGCATTAGGCTCATTTTATACATTAGGTCAAAACGTTCAAGAAAAGTTAAAATCTATAACAGGTATCGAGGCAACGTTAATCAATCCTCGTTTTGCTAGTGGAATTGACGAAGCTTTACTGACACAATTATTAGCTAATCATCAGATAATCGTGACACTAGAAGACGGTGTTCTTGATGGTGGATTTGGTGAAAAAATCTCAAGATTCTACGCGGATAAAGAGATCAAAGTTTTAAATTACGGTGCAACAAAAGAATTTACGGATCGTGAGGATATTAACCTATTATATGAACGATACCGCCTAAGAGAAGATTTGATTGTAGAAGATATTAAAAGACTGTTATAAAAGAAATTAGTATGTACGCTATAGGATAGACAATGTAAAAAGTCTATTCCATAGCGTACATTTTTTAGTTTTAAATACAGTAAAATAACGAGTTATTCTTGAATTTTTACACTTTCAACAATACGTTATATGGCAGTACTATTAAGATGATTCTAATATTTTATAAGGGGAGATTACTTTGGATCACAGATTGGACATGTATACTAGTATAGTTCCCAATCATCGTCAGCTCATCATTCAGGAAATGAAATACTATGCCTTCATTCATTACGGTATCAACACGTTTACGGATAAAGAATGGGGAAATGGCAGGGAGGAAGAAAGTTTATTTAATCCTAAAAATCAAGATACGGATCAGTGGTGTCGTGCGATTGCTGATGCGGGAATGAAAGGGATTATCTTAACTTGCAAGCACCATGATGGATTTTGTTTGTGGCCAACCCAAACAACAGAGCACTCAATTAAAAATAGTCCTTATAAAAACGGTGAGGGAGATGTGGTACAGGAGGTTGCGAATAGCTGTAAAAAATATGGACTTAAATTCGGGGTTTATCTTTCTCCGTGGGATAGAAATGCAGATTGTTATGGAACTCCTGAGTATAATGATTTTTATATCAAACAGTTAACAGAACTATTAACTAATTACGGTGAAATATTTATGCTTTGGTTAGATGGTGCATGTGGTGCCAAAGAAGATGGTAAGCCAGTTCAAAAATATGATTTTGAACGTATTTGGACTACAGCAATTGAATTACAACCTGATATTGTGATGTCCGGTTGTGCTCCTGATGTTCGTTGGATAGGGAATGAAAGTGGAAAAACTCGTGAAAGTGAATGGAATGTCGTTCCAAAATTTCAATATGAACAACAGAATTTTGTAGCAAATTGTCAGACAGACCATGATATGAAGAAATTTCAACAGCGTTGCCAAGATATTATGTTGCCTGATATGGGATCACGTGAATTCTTAAGTCATTTTGATGAATTTATGTGGTATCCTGCTGAGGTAGATGTTTCAATTCGTGAAGGATGGTTTTATCACTTAACGCAAAGTCCTAAGTCGCTTCATCATCTGATGAAAATCTATTATAATTCTGTCGGGAATAACTCGCTTATGCTATTGAACATTCCTCCTGATAAAAATGGTTTGCTTGATGAGAGGGATATTGAACGTTTGCGTGAAATGGGACAGTGGATAAAAAAAGAAGATGACTTAGTAATAGATAATGTGAAGATTGAACGTTCTACTGATGGCTTTAACATAAAAATGACCTTTGAAAAGCAGTCTGTTGACCGTATACGGATTTCAGAAGATACAACAAAATCTCAGCGAGTTGAGTGTTTTTTTATTTATTCCGATAAAAATAAAATATATGAGGGGACAATCATTGGTTTTTCAAAAATTGCAATTTTTGAGCCAATAGTTACGGATAATCTAATAATCAAAATCCTCGAATGCCGTAAAGAGCCATATATTGAAAAAATAGAGGTTGTTGCAACAGGTTCATACCGTGTTAAGTAAGTGAGTGGAGTGAAAATAATAAAAAGCTTAGATTACCTATGTGAGGTTTTCTAAGCTTTTTTGTCTTTATTTTAAGTATGCTTTTAAAATATCTCCGACCATTGAAACAACGCCTAGTGTCCCAAGACCGTTTTGAACATCTTCAACGACAACGGCTATTGATATTTTTGAGTTATCTAAGTCAGTTGCAACGAACCATCCATTTTCACTTCCAGTTTCACCTTGAGATTGTTTGATTTCAGCTGTACCTGTTTTTCCAGCAAGTTTTACACCATCGATTTTAGCTAGATGACCGGTTCCATCACTATCTTCAACAGCTGCAGAAAAGACGTCTTGTAGAATCGTTAAATGATCAGTTGAAACAATAGATTCTTTTAAGATTGTAGGAGTTGTTGAGTCATTTAATACCAAGTTTGGATTCATGATATTTCCGTTATTTGATAGCATACTGTAAGCGAGTGCCATGTTTAAAGTTGTAACCATCACTTGTCCTTGTCCATAACCACTATCGGCAAGCAAGATATCGCTACTTAGTGCTCCACTATTAGAGACTTGACTTGTGTTAAGGGGATAACCAATATTTAATTCTGTTCCGATTGTAAACTTTTCTGCTCCTTTAATGAAGGCATCACTTCCAATAGCTAGTGCATTCATGGCGAAGTAGATATTGTCTGAATATTTAACAGCTTCTTTTAAACTTACTTGCGTTTGCCCGTTGATACGGTGAATTTTGTAATTTCCCCAAGAACTTTCTTTTTGCCACTCTGAGCCTTCAATTGTTTTGATTTCCTGAGGATCAAGAGTTCCATTTTCAAGCCCAGTTGCCGCAGTAATTAATTTAAATGTAGATCCAGGTGAGTAGAGGGTAGTGAAGCGATTGGCTTCATCTGCATAATTAATGGCTTCGCGACGTTGTTTCTCACTGTTTGTCATGTAAGTCGTATAACGATTTGAGTTGTAAGAAGGTGAGCTAACTAAAGCTAAAATTTCTCCTGTTGTTGGATCAACAGCTGTGGCTGAACCTTTCTCACCATTCATTGTTTCATAAATTTTTACCTGTAAATTTGGATCAATTGAAAGTTTGATATCAGATCCATTTCGAGCTTCTGTTAAAGCAATGGTTTCGATATTTGTTCCATCTCGTTCAATATAAACTTCCATTCCATCAATTCCACGTAACGTTTCTTCATAAACTTGTTCAAGTCCTGCTTTTCCAATTAAAGAATTTCTTGTATAAATGCCTTCTTCGTCCGCTTCTAATTGTTCAGCTGTAATTTCACCAATATACCCTAATAATCGGCCAAACGCCTCTTCATTTTTATAGATTCGACCTTGGGTATTTCGAATTAAAATTCCTTCATGTTCTCGATTACTTAAAAATTGTATAAGTGAAGTTCCAGGAAGAACCGTAACAATTGGAACAAAGTAATCAGGATTTGAGTTTGCGTCTAGTTTTTTTATAATGGTATCTTCGTCAATATCGAGTAGGGTAGCAAGCTCTGAAATTTTACTTTCTCGATTATTATCGTCAAACTCAGCAGGATGAATTCCGATGATTTTTAATGTTCCATCAGATGCTAACGCTTCACCGTTTCGATCTAAAATACTCCCGCGCGTTGAACTTTTCGTCACGACGCGAACTTTATCACCACTTTCCATCATCGGAAAGATTAAGGCTTCAGACCATAAAATTTTTAATTCCCCATTTTCTTTGATATATGGAAGTTCATAGTCAGATGACGAGAAGTTTCCAGCTACGGTATCCATTGTTAGTGAGAAGGGGATTACTTCATTTTCAGTATCGATTTCTCCCATCTCAGTTTTTAAGTTGCTAGCCTCAATTCCAGAATAGATATTATTATATCTTGTGACAAACTCTTCTTGGGTGATGGCAGCCTGTGATTCACTACTCAGTAAAAGATATAACCCTTCAAAATCTTTATTTACCAACTTTTCATCAAAGCTTGAGAATAGTAAATCAACTTCATTTGATGAACAGCCAGCTAGTATTGTAACAAACAGTAATACGATTGCTAATACCTTTTTCATTTCAATCCCTCTTTTCATCCTTATTATGGAAATTATATCATTATATTTGTTATGAGCATAGGAATAGTACCTTAGACAAAAAATATTTAAATATAAAAAAAAGTAAAACGTTTTTCTATAAGAAAGTGAATTAATCAGGAATAATTTTTGAAATTTTATAATACATCTGTATAGACAGTAAGATAGATTCTTAGATTTTAAGAATCGAGCTTAGTATATAGGACTTGTTGATACTAAGGATAGTAGTAGCATAAGATATAAATTTTAAATGGGGAGGAATTTGAATAATGAGTGAACAAAAGATGGAATGGACTAATGAAGAAATTGATGTTCATGTCGATGAGTTAGTTCAAAAGGCACTAGTAGCTTTAGAAAAATTTGAATCTTTCAATCAAGAAACTGTGGATTATATTGTAGCGAAATGTTCAGTTGCAGGGCTTGATCAACATGGTGTGTTAGCTGAAGCAGCTGTTAAAGAAACTGGGCGTGGAGTTTTTGAAGATAAGGCAGTTAAAAACTTATTTGCCTGTGAGTATGTAACGAGCAACCTCCGTCATTTAAAAACAGTGGGGATTATTAGTGAAGATCCGCTAACTGGAATTACTGAAATTGCAGAACCTGTCGGAGTGATTTGTGGAATTATTCCAACAACAAATCCAACGTCTACGGTTATTTTTAAATCATTAATTGCATTAAAAACACGAAATCCAATTATTTTCTCATTCCATCCATCTGCTTATGAATGTTCTGTTCAAGCAGCGACTGTCATCCGTGATGCGGCGATTGCTGCTGGAGCACCTGAGGATTGTATTCAATGGTTAGGAATGCGTTCAATGTACGCTACATCTGCATTGATGAATCATAAAGGAATTGCAACGATTTTAGCAACAGGTGGTAACGCGATGGTTAAAGCCGCCTATTCATGTGGAAAACCAGCACTTGGGGTAGGGGCAGGAAATGTGCCAGCATATGTTGAGAAAACTTGTGTATTAAAACGTGCAGTCAATGATATCGTGTTATCTAAGTCATTTGATAATGGAATGATTTGTGCTTCTGAGCAAGCAGCCATTGTTGATGAAGAAATTTATCAAGATTTTAAAGATGAAATGTGCCGTTTTAAAGTTTATTTTGCTAATGAAGAAGAGAAAGCAAAATTAGAAAATTATATGTTTGGATGCACGGCTTATAGTGATCATGTAAATGATGCTCACTTAAATCCTGCTGTAGTTGGTAAACCTGTGACATGGATTGCACAGCAAGCTGGATTTGTTGTGCCTGAAGATACTCAAATTATTTGTGCTGAGTGCCAAGAAGTAGGACCTAACGAGCCTTTAACACGCGAAAAGTTATCCCCAGTTTTAGCGGTGTTAAAAGCGACGTCTACGGAAGATGGAATCGAAAAATCGGCAGCAATGGTTGAATTTAACGGGCTTGGACATTCAGCTGCGATTCATACGCAAGATCATGATATTACAGTTCAATTTGGATTAAAATGTAAAGCTATTCGTGTGATTGAAAATGCACCATCGACATTTGGTGGGATTGGTTCAGTATATAATGCGTTCATTCCTTCTTTGACTTTAGGGTGCGGATCTTATGGGCACAATTCGGTCTCTAACAACGTGAGTGCAATTAACTTGCTAAATATTAAACGCATCGGGCGCCGTAACAATAATATGCAATGGGTAAAGCTTCCTCCTAAAGTTTATTTTGAAAAAAATTCAATTAAATATTTAAGAGATATGAAGGAAATGGAAAAAGCCATGATTATCACGGATAGAGGAATGTATAATCTTGGTTACGTTGCAAAAATTGAAGATGTGATTAGAAGACGTCGTAATAAAGTTGATTTAGAATTATTCTTTGATGTAGAACCAGATCCAAGTATCGACACAGTTAATGAAGGTGTTGAATTAATGAGAAAATTCCAACCTGATACGATTATCGCATTAGGTGGAGGATCTTCAATGGATGCTGCAAAAGTTATGTGGCTAATGTATGAACATCCTGAAGTAAACTTTGATGATATTAAACAAAAATTCATGGATATTAGAAAACGTGCCTTTAAATTCCCAGAGCTCGGTAAAAAAGCAAGCTTAATTTGTATCCCAACGACATCTGGAACGGGATCTGAAGTAACTCCATTTGCGGTTATTACAGACAAAGCGGCTAATAAAAAATATCCATTAACGGACTATTCATTAACGCCAACTGTTGCCATTGTTGATCCAGAATTCGCAATGAGTATGCCAGCATCGATTGCTTCTGATACGGGAATTGATGTTTTAACACATGCGATTGAAGCATATGTTTCAATTTTAGCGTCTGATTTTACAGATGGATTAGCAAAACAAGCTGTTAAATTAGTGTTCGATTATTTAGAACGTTCAGTTAAGAATGGAAAAAATGATCCTGAAGCACGAGAAAAAATGCATAATGCTGGAACGATTGCAGGGATGGCATTTGCCAACGCATTCCTTGGAATGAATCACTCATTAGCCCACAAAATCGGTGGAGAATGGCACGTTCCTCATGGACGTACAAACGGAATCTTATTACCACACGTAATCCGCTATAACGGAACGATTCCAACAAAATTAAATATCTGGCCAAAAATTGAAAATTATAAAGCAGATATTAAATACATGGAGTTAGCTCAATTAATTGGATTAAATCCAAAAACTCCAGCTG
The DNA here is from genome assembly GCF_017941855.1 of Turicibacter sp. Lineage (NCBI taxonomy): Bacteria > Bacillati > Bacillota > Erysipelotrichia > Erysipelotrichales > Turicibacteraceae > Turicibacter > Turicibacter sp. The sequence goes on from NZ_JAGAVR010000110.1 coordinate 14,817, forward strand.
AAGGGGTAGAGATGTTTGCAGATGCCTGCGAAGAGTTATGTAAAAAAGTTGGAGTTCCTTGTAATATTAAATCTCAAGGAATTGATGCTGATGCTTGGGAAGAATCAGTACATCGTATGGCAATGAATGCTTACGAGGACCAATGTACACCAGCTAATCCAAGAATGCCAATGGTACATGATATGGAAGCTATTTTACGTACAATCTATGACTATGAAAGCAAATTTTAATAATAAAAAAAGAGCCAACCGGCTCTTTTTTTTATGAATAAGTTTTTGTTATGATAAAATAAACATTAAAAGTGGGATTATTATACTAATCTAACTTTTAATGTTTATTTCACCTAAGTGTTGCGATAATATAGATAGGTTAAATTTTAAGGATGTGGGCTATGAATAATATATGGTTAGATTTATATGAAGAAATTAATAAATTTAAAAAATTAAAACCGTGGGAAGTGTTATCTCCGGATACGATGATTATAATTGAAGATGAGATTACAGGTCAATGTAATTATTGTGTAGTATGTGGTCAAGAAGGGATACATTATGGATTAAATGTTTATTTAGGAGAAAAAGGTTTAGTCAATTATTTAGATTTAATTATGGCTGATGAATGTAATTATAATGAAGCCCAAATTTTTAAAACAACATTTAGTCAACAAGGTTTTATGTTAAGCTTTGAAGATCGAGGAGATTTAATCAAGGAAGACTATGAGTTTATCAAATCTCTTGGATTAAGCTACCGCGGAAAAAAACAATGGCCAATTCTAAGAAGATGGTATCCGGGTTCTCGTCCATGGTTATTTGAAGATGACAATGATGCCCAAATTTTAACACGTCTTATAGATAAGTTAGTAGAGGTAATTGAATCCATCCAAATTAATAAAGTAATAGTTGATGAAAATAATTTTATTATTTCGATAAATGGTGAAATTCAATGTGTACCAGCTGAAGATATTTTAAATGATAAGAAGCATCGCCCTTATGAAACAAAATATCAAAATGATTTAAAACTTCATCGTATTAAAAAACTCAAAAAGATGAATAAATCTTTGGAAATATTACAATTAATGCTCCCTGAAGAAACGTGGGATGATGATCAAAATAGAGCTATATTTCCGATGCTTACAGTTCTTTCTGATATAGATAGTGGATATGTATTTAATCCTCAGCTTGAAGTAGATTATTATAAATCATATGAAAATTTAAGTGAACATCTAGCTAATTTAATGTTAAATGAGTTAAATTATCGCCCAAATGAGATTATTGTGAGCGAAGGATTTGTAGAAGATAGTATTCTTGATTTTTGCAAGAAAGCAGGAATTATCTGTGAAGTCGGACCAACATTTGTAGGTGAAGAATTTGTAAATACAATGCTTGGTATGAAATCAGAAGAACATGATGATTTACATGATGAAGAAGAGATATCAGATGAACTTGACGAATTCATTGAAGAGTATGTTATTACGATAATGAAATCTTTAATAGAGTATCAACTACTGCATCCGAGTCGTATTGGAATCACAGGACAAGTTCTGACAATGGCTTTTAGTACGTTAGTATTAACTAAAGAAGAAGGTCCGATGGAGTGGACTGAAGCGGGGTTATCGGAAACCCTTAACTCAAAAATATTAGAACATTTATTACTTGAAATTAATCCGAATTTAAATGCGAAACAAGAAATTAAACAAATTTTAACTGATTATGCAACCTTATTAAATCGAACAGGTAAAAAACAGCAAGGATTGGTTGTAAGTAGTGCATTAAAATCTTATAAATAATAAAAAATCTAGAGCGTGAGCTCTAGATTTTTTATTATTTAGTTAAACATTTTGCTCATCACTGTCTGATAGTCATGACCTTGACGAACTCCATTTAATACAACATTTGCTTTAGAGATATCTTTGAATAAGACACCATAAACTAAGTGATTATCTTTGAAGTATAATTTTTTGAATAATCCTGTTGCTGGATTTGAATCCATCATCACTTGGTAAGATTCCATGTTTTCTGTTGGATATGTTCCCACTGAGAACATTTCTGTATCAAAGGCAATTAATGATAATGGTTCAACTTGATTAGCGAATGTTGCCACATCACCAACAGCATTAGTACCGGCAACTTTACCTTGTTCAATGGCTGGGGCCCAAAGGTTTGTTGAAATACCTTCAAACTGTGCTACATCACCACAAGCATAAATGTCAGCAACTGATGTTTGCATGTTTTCGTTAACAACGATTCCACGATCAACAGTAATGTTAGCAGACACAGCTAACCCTGTATTTGCACGAACTCCAACGCTGATAACGACTAAATCTGCTTCAATTAATTCATTGTTAACTTTAACACCTGTTACTTTATTGCTGTTTGCTACAATTTCTTGAGCAGATGCTTCAGTAATTAGGTTAATGTTTTTAGTAGCTAAAATATTTTGCATGAATGCTGATGCAGATTCTTCTAATTGACGTGGCATAATGCGTGGGGCTGCTTCAATAACTGTGATTTGTAATCCAAGTTCTTGTAACGCATCAGCTGCTTCAAGTCCTAAAACTCCACCACCAATAATAACAGCTTTAGATTTTCCTTTAGCGTATTCACGTAACGCTAATGCATCTTCTTTATCTTTAATGCTGAACACACCTTCTGCATTTGCTCCTTTGATAGGTGGGATAAAGTTAGATGATCCAGTTGCTAAGATTAATTTATCGTAAGACATTGTAATTCCATCAGATAATACAAGTGATTTGTTAGTAGCATCTAATGACTCAACGGTTGTACTTAATTTTAATGTGATATTTTTTTCAGCGTAATACGCTTCAGGATTTAAGTAGAATTCTTCAGTCGGTACATCTTTAACAATTAAATCAGATAAAGCAGGGCGGTAGTATGGATAGCTTGCTTCTTTACTGATTAATGTAATAGATGCTACCTCATTACGAGCACGGATTGCATTTGCAGCACTTACTGCTGCTACACCACTACCAACGATAACGAAGTTTTCTTCTTTAGTTGAATTGAATGTGATAACTTCTTCTTCATATTGCTCGAATAAGTCAGCACCAACTCCACAAGCAGGACAAACTTCAGGAGGTAATACACCAGGATAAACTTCTCCACAGATGACGCAACGCCATAAAACAACTTTTCCACTTGGATTTAAGTCTTCTGTATTTGTAGCTCCGGCTTTTTTTCGAGCAGGAACTTTTCCTTCGATTAAGCATTTAGCAAATAATTTACCATAATCGATAGCATCTTTTGTTTCGCGATCTGATGCACGGAATTTAATTTTGAATCCATCTAATACTTTCATACGTAATTGATGTAGACGGTCCATAATATTATCCACACCTTCACCGCTCCAACCATAAGATCCAAAGCATGATACCACTTTTCCACCGTGAACGATTGGATTTAAATTGATTGCTAAGTCCCAAATGATAGGAAGTGCGTCTCCATTGATTGTACATGTTCCGAATAAAATTCCATCTGCATCAGCGAATGCTGCTAAGATTTCATCTTTTTTCTGTGGATAATTTAAGATATCTAAGTTATACATTACAACGTCGATAGATGTGTCTACTTCTTGGATTCCTTTGACGATAGCTTCGGCAAGTTCCCCAGTATAACCATAAGCCGATACATAAGGGACGACCACTTTTTTATGATGGGCTTTTTGTGGTGCCGTTGACCATGTTTTGTATGTATTAATGATTTCATCAATGCGAGTATCAAGCACAGGGCCATGTCCATTACAAATCATTTCGATTTTTAAATTTTTGATTTTATCAATTGCTTTTAAGACATAAGGTTTGAATGGTGAAAAGATAGCCGTGTAGTAATAAAGTAGGGCATCTTGGTAGTTCGCTTCCTCGCTTTCTGGTACTTCAGATAATTTAATGCCATGTTTCGGGCTATAATGTGATCCGAATGAGTCACAAGTAAATAAAATATTATCTGTTTTTAAATAAGAGTACATTGAGTCTGGCCAATGTAAAAATGGAGCAGGGATGAAATCAAATGTTTTATTTCCCAGTGTGAAAGTTTTTAGACTTTCGGCTGTTAAATAGTTAAAATCCATATTGATTAAATCTTTTAAATAAGTAATGGCCGTTTTCGAACCGATAACTGTAATATTAGGAAGAAGTTTTACTAAACGTCCAATTGAACCAGCATGATCTGGTTCTGTATGATTGGTGATAATGTACTTAATATTTTCTAAGTCCCCAATTGTTTCTTTAATTTTTTCTAAATATGAATCAAAGAATTTTTCTTTTACTGTTTCAATTAGAATTGCTCCTTCAGTTGTGTTAACTAAATAAGAGTTATAAGTTGTTCCGTATTTTGTCTCCATGATGATATCAAAGACATCAAGATTTGGGTCAAGAATTCCTAACCAATGAACATCATTATTTAAGGCTACAGTCTGAATCATACATTACCCTCCAACAGTCAAATTTGAAATAAATTACGGAATTATTCCTATAAGTAGTATGAACTATATCTATATTTATATATTGTGATATTTTTAATTTATTTCTAATCTTACTTTAACAAAATTCAAAAAAGATGGTCAAGAATAGTGCATTCTAATTTTTTTTGAAATAAAAATTATACTTTTATGTGTAACAAAAACCTTATTTTACCATAATAATTTAAACGATTAATAAGGAGGAGTAGGATGCCAACTGTTACTGAATGGAGCCGATTATATCAAGCGTCTATGGATTTTAAATATTTCAGTCCATGGAATTTTATGACGGAGCATCAATTATTTGCGGTGCAAGATCCGGAAACTAATTTGACTGGATTTTGCTGTATTTTGGGCCAAAAAGGAAAACATTTAGCTTTGAATGTTTATTTAGGGATAGAAGGATTGAAAGGGTATTTACAGATGTTAGAATTAAGTGATGATGAGCTGTGGCACCCAAATTATTTTAAAACATTATGGGGACAAACTTGTTTAGTTTCTAGCTTTGAAGATAGAAGTCAGTTATCTGATAAAGATATTGAACAAATCAAAGTATTAGGTTTAAAATTTAAAGGTACTAAGGAATGGCCACAGTTTCGAGATTATAAAGCAGGATTTTTACCAGCTGAGCTTGAGGATGGATGGCAATGCCGTTTTTTAGCCACAGCACTTGAGCAAGCAACTCAGTTAGCTAACCTCATTCAGACGAATCAAATTAACGCAACTGGTGATCAAATTTTTATCCGTGTTCAAAATGAACAAGCTGAGTGGAATACGATTAAAGTTTCAATGAATTTATTTTTGGAACAAATTTCTGATTTGCAAATTACATATCATAATGAATTAGAAGCGTACCGTATTATGAAGTTACCACAGTATGATATGGTGTTTGAAGTCACTCAGTTTTTATTGCCTGACCCCGTTCAAACAAAACCTAGTGCCAGAGGATTTTTTCCAATGATTACAGCGATTTTAGATAAAGATTCAAAGCAATTAGTTCTAGCTGAGATGACGGATTCGAGTCGAGAAAGTTATGATGAAGTTTTATCAAAATTTGCAAGAACATTAAGTAGAGATTTAAAATTTAGACCTGCTTGTTTAGTCTCAGATCATCAAGAAGTTATTGATGTATTTGCTGACTTTTGTAAGAAAACTAAAATACCGATTTTGAAAGTAGATTATTTAGAAGCTGCTCATGAATTTATGGACGATTTAATTGATTCTACAGAAGATGAAAATTATGACTTTGATGAAGATTCTTTAAATCAAGTTGATGTCATGATGCAAACAATTCGAGAGATTTGTAAGACTATTTTAAATTCTGATTCACTATCTAGAGATATGTCAAAAGAAGTTCAAGCTCAATTTTCAAATATTGTGGAGTTGTTTCATATTGTTATGCTTGGAAATTTCAATGAATTTCCGGATTATTGGACAGCAGATCATGTAGAAACAGCATGTCGTGAAATTTTACCAAATATTTTATCTGAAGAGGAATTAAAATTGGTTCCTGAAATTTTATATCGTTATTTATTTATCGCAGGAGAGGCTAAAATTATGCCTAATAGCGAAACATTACAACAAAGAGTAAAGACAGTTTATAATTTATAAAAAGATGTATCTCTATATTCAAAATCAATGGAATAAAATAAAAAAAATAAAAACACTGAAATTCAGTGTTTTTATTTTTTTTATACTTGTTGTTTTTTATATGCGTGAATAAAGTTAAAGTAATATGGAATAGCAATGATAAATCCACCAACAATATTCCCGATAGTAGCAATGAATAAATTCCATCCAATACCACCAAACGTAATATCAGCACCTAAAACTTTTCCCATTCCTAAAACAAACATATTAGCAATACAGTGTTCTACACCCATTAAAGCAAAGACTGCAACAACGATAACATTTAATAAAACTTTTCCTGTTACATCTTTAGCTGCATAAGATACATATACACCACCGGCAATTAAGATATTACATAAAATTGCACGGAAGAAAACTTCTGATGTTGAAAGTGTATGAATTTTTACTTCAGCAATATGCATAATATTTTCTGCAACCGTTGGACTAACACCATTTGTAAATAAACGAGCCCCGTATAGTAATCCAATAGCACATAAAATACCTAATAGGTTACCGACCCAAACTAGTACTAAATTCTTAATATAAGCACTTACTTTAACTTCTTTTTTAAAGCATGCTTTAGCAATTAATGTATTTCCAGTAAATAAATCTGCTCCCGTTAATAAAATTAAAATTAAAGCAATTGGGAATAAGAATGAACCGACAACTTTACCTACATAAGGGTCTGACATTTGACCATAAACTAGTAAATAAACTGTATATCCTAAGCCGATAAATAATCCAGCTAGCATACCAGAAATTAAAACAACACTATTTTTTCTAGATACTTTGTATTTACTTACTTCAACGACTTCATTCGCAATTTCTTTTGCTGATAACATACGTGGTTGTTGCATATTGTGCCCTCCATAATATTTTTTGTTTTTAAAAGATATCAGATATAAAGTATTACTTTCCTATTTTACAAATTTAACTTCTCTTCGACAAGAAAAAAAATCTATTTTCTTTACTAATCACTCATTTTATTTACGTTTTCATATAATTTCTTACATAAAAATTTAGTTGATATATGAGGGTGAATATTTATTATATATTAACTAGTATTTTAATTTGTAAAAGAGTTATACACAGAAGGAATTTATTATATAAAAAAAGAGAAACACTTTTTTGTGCTTCTCTTTTAAAAAATATGATTTTATTTAAATTAACTTATCTAAAATAAAATTATTTTTTCGCTTGTGGTTTTTTGAAAATTAAGTATTGAACAATCGTCATGATTTGTCCAGTTAAGAAGTATAATCCAAATGCAAATGGTGTTCCAATTGTGATTGAGAACATTGCAAATGGGAAGTAGTAAGTCATAACTTTCATCATCATATTGCTTGTTTGGTTTTGTTGAGCGCTAGAGGCCATGTTCTTATTCATCATACGTTGAGAAAGAATCGTTAATCCAGCTACAATGAATGCCAAAATATAGTTAGGCATTGTTCCAGTTGCTCCTAAGTTAATTCCGAAGAATTCCGCTGCAGCCGCATCTTTAATTAATGGATGACGAGAAATTGCTTGGTAGAATGCTAAGAAGACTGGCATTTGTAAGAATGGTAAAATACATCCCATCATTGGGTTATAGTTGTATTTTTTGTAAAGATCCATCATCTCAGTTTGCATTTTTGCTTGAGAAGCTTGATCTTTTTTGTTTTCATATTTCTTTTGAATTTTTTGCATCTCCGGTTGGATTTCTTGCATCACAGCCATTGATTTATTTGATTTTGAATATAATGGCATTAAGATTAAACGAATAATTGCAGTCGCCAGGATAATCGCAAATCCTAGGTTTTGGCTTAATATGTTATATAAAAATGTAATGAATGTTGCTAATGGTAATACGAAGACCTTGTCCCATAAACCAGATGCTGTTTCAGATGTAATTGGAACTTGCGAAATACTACATCCTGATAATAATCCAACAGCTAAAACCAATGTTAATGTTAGACCTAATTTCTTTTTCAAGTGAATACCTTCTTTCCCCTAGTAGTGTTTATTGATATATTGTTAAGTCAATTAATTATCAAAACCAAGTCAAAACCAACAATATTCTAAACTTTCCATAATTATATTAAATACTTACAATAATGAGTATTATAAGTGAATTTAAGGGCTAATTCAATAAAAATTGTGTAAAAAAACTTTTAAAAATGAAGGGTTATCATTATAAAAAATTCTTTTAATGAAAAAAACACATAAATTAGAAGCAATTTTATTTAGATATAAAATTATAATTATTAGAATTTTTAACGATTATTTTTCTTTTCATTATTATTTTGATTATAAATGATTACTCATATTCTTTATTTTAAAAAAATATCTTAAAAATTTTCTAATTTAGGGATAAGAATGAGATAGATTGCTTTTGATGAGAGTTGAGGATAGTTTTATGAAGGAATCCTAGATAGATGGTAGCTTAATGTTAGAAAAATCAAATGATAAGCGATACCATGAATTTTTTAAATCAGAGGTTATGGATTCTCATAGCAATTAGAATGAATGGAGATAGAAGGACAAATTATTTATTTGATAAATTCTAGTTGTAGGTAAAAGTGGTAATTTAAAAAGCTTAGAAAAATGAAATGGATTTTAGCGTTCATGATGGTTTGGTATTCATAAATTTTAACTGAAGATATAGTCGATTTTACTTTTAAAGTGTTTAATAGAAAAAATGACGGTCATATCTTTATGAGTTGGAAAATATTTTTTATTAAATTGAAACAAGAGATATTATTCGACGAGGTTAGCTATTCTTTAATGCTATAGTATTTAAAAAGATTGATTCGAAGAGAGAATTTTTTAATCGGATATTTATCCAAATTGTTGCAAAGTTTTAGAAAGAGGGGAATTTTTTGAAAAAGAAGTTAAGTTTAGTTGTATCTTTAATCTTAGCGATAGGATTGATGACGGGGTGTTCTATTTCAACTAAATCTATTACTCCTGAGACGGCATCCGGTCTATGGGATAAGGTCTTTGTATTACCATTAGCAACATTCATTACATTTTTATATAACTTATTAAATCAAAATTTGGGACTTGCGATTATTTTAGCTACCGCTATTGTTCGGTTAGTTTTAATGCCATTATATTTGAAGTCAAATAAGACTTCAGCTATTATGCAAGAGATTCAGCCAGAGATGCAACGGATTCAAAAGAAATATGAAAATAAAACAGATCAAGCATCTCAAGTAAAAATGCAAACTGAGATGATGGATCTTTATAAAAAATATAATTTTAATCCGATGATGGGATGTATTTTGCCATTTTTACAAATGCCAGTCTTTTTAGCATTCTACCAGGCAATTTCTCGTCATCCATTAATTAAAGATGCAGCTGCATCTGAATTTTTAGGGGTTAATTTAGGTGCCACAGTACAACTGGCTAACTGGATTTTGGCCCTTATTGTGGCGGGGATTTCAATTTATTCTCAGCGCTTGATGAATAAGAGTATGATGACTAATTCGTCTGCGCAACAAAATAAAACGAGTAATATGATGATGAAAGTAATGACTTATTATATGCCATTTGCCATGTTTTCGATTACAATAGCGACTCCATTTGCGTTTGGACTCTATTTTTTAACAGGGTCCGTGATGCAAATTATTCAATTCTTTATTGTAAAAAGATCAACTTCTAACCAATAAACAATACATATAAACTGAGTGTTTAAGTGACTTAAGCTAGTTGAAGTCACTTTTTGTTTTTTTACCTCTGTAAAATTTAACATGATTCTTCGAGTAACGACATATTATTTACTAAGGATGATTAGTTTTAGTCGAGGAGAGGGTGAATTTAGATGGGAAATATCACGAATATTGAGCTACATCGTCTTTATGAAGCAGCCATTGCGTTTAGAGATTTAAAGCCGTGGACGTGGATGTATGCATCTCAGGTGTTTATTATTCATGACGATGAAAGGGATATTGATGGATTTTGTAGTATTATGGGAATGATGGGCGAACATTTCTCATTATCTGTGTATTTAGGTCCAAGTGGTTATCAATCATATCGATATTTGTATGATAAAGCAAGTTTAGCTTATATGGATCATGTCTTTATGAAAAGTGAAGTGAAACGTAATTGTTTAACAGTTAGTTTCGAAAATTCGGAAAACATGACAGATGTCGATGATGAACAAGCAATATTACTTGGATATGATTTTAAGGGAAAAAATCAGTTTCCACGCTTCAGATATCATCATCCAGGCGTTTACTCTTGGTATTTAACTGATGGATGGCAATGCCGTTTTTTAACGAAGGCGATAGAACAAGCTATAGTGGTGTCTAAGCTTTGTTTTCAAAAGGTGTTAAAGGTTCCTGAAATTTATGATGCAAAGTATTATATGCGTTATCATACAGATGAAGGTTGGAAATCTAAGTTTGTGGATGCGAGTCTATACCGCAAAAGTGTCTCAACTAAAAAAACAATTTTTCAAAATGATTTACTCGCCTATCGCTTAAAAAAATTGCCTCAGTTACTCGTCACATTAGAAGCCATTCAATTTTACTTACCAACTCCGGTTGTATCAGAAAACTCAAAGCAACCTTTCTATATGTTGGTGACAGCCTTTGTGGATTCTGAAGAAGGCCAATTGTTTTTCCTAGATATTCAGGAAACGGCAGCCCTTTATTTAACGGATACGATTAATGAGTTTGGAAAACAATTACTTGAACTTAAACTCAGACCATGCGAAATTGTCGCTGAAGATGAAGATACTTATGCATTACTTGAAGATTTTTGTCACCAAATTGATGTTAAGCTAACATTAAATCCACACGTTTTAAGAGCTCACGAATTTGCAGAATATATTTTTGAAGAGTTACAAACATCAGCAAATGAACCTAAAGCGATTGAAAGTGAAGAAATGACAGATGAAGAAAAATTAGTTAGTTTTGTAGAACAAATTACAGATACATTACAGACGCAACAAGCTTTAGATGACCTATCGCCTTCACAGCAACAACACTATAAAGTGATAACTCAGACGTTTGTTTTAGCTATGTATACTATTAAGGATCAAATTCCAAATGAATGGACATCCGATGCAGTAAAAGATATTTGTTTACATGTTCTTCCCGAACAATTAGATCTTAATTTATTACTGGATGCAGCTGCTGTTTTAAATCATTTTATCAGTGTTTTAGGAGAAGATGAAATCATTCCAAAATATCGTTCTTTGTTATTAGTTATTAACAATTGTTTATAATAATAAAACGACAGGTACTGTCGTTTTATTATTTTTCCAAAAATTACTGTTTGAGAAGGTTAAAGCATGTTACAATCATCGTAGTTTATCATTTGATTAGTAGGGAGCGAAAATAATGAACGTGAATGAGAAAATTAATTTATTAAGAAATATGATGAAAAATCATGGATTATCCGCGTATGTGATTCCGAGTTCTGATGCACATCTAAGTGAATATGTGGCGACACATTGGCAAGGTCGTGCGTATATGTCGGGATTTACAGGTTCTGCGGGGACACTTGTGATTACATTAGATGAGAGTGGACTTTTCACAGATGGACGTTACTTCATTCAAGCTGAAAATGAGTTAAAAGGAAGTGAGGTTAAGCTGTTTAAGATGGCACAACCGGGCGTTCCAACTATTAATGAGTATTTAGTTAGTGTGTTGAATGAAGGAGATACAGTAGGATTTGATGGGAAAGTATTATCTGTTGCGACTGTTAAAGAGATGAAAAAGGCGTTTGAAGCTAAACATCTTAAACTTAAAGTCGATGAAGATTTACTTGATTCTGTTTGGGAAAATCGTCCGGCAATTCCATCAACAGATGTATTTGTTCATGAAACTCAGTATACAGGATATAGTTGTCATGAAAAGTTGAGCATTGTACGCGAGGAAATGAAAAAAATATCGGCCAATGGTTATGTTTTAACAGCACTTGGAAGTATTGCTTGGTTATTTAATGTTCGAGGTGATGATATTTTATTCAATCCGCTTGTCGTTTCTTATGGCTTAGTACTTGAAAATGAAGCTTACTTATTTGTAGATAATCATCGTTTAAGTGAAGATGTTAAAACGTATCTAACTGAAAATGGTGTGACATTGAAAGATTACGCTCAAATTGATGAGGTGTTAAATCAATTAAGTGGTTCTATTTTATGTCCTGTTGATTCAATGAACTATTATTTATACGATATTTTAACGAAGAAACAAGAGGTAACAGTGATTGATGGACATGATATCGTTAATGAATTGAAAGCTGTTAAAAATAAAGTTGAGATTGAAAATACACATAATGCTCAAGTAAAAGATAGCGTAGCGTTAGTTGGTGCGGTTTGCGAGATTTATGAAAAGCTAGACTCAGAAGCGGGATTAACTGAATTCGATGTGCGTGAAATTTTAGAAGTTCATAGAAGCCGTCAACCATTAAATTATGGTTCAAGTTTTGGGGCTATTGTTGCTTACGGTGCAAATGCAGCTATGATGCATTATAATCCAACGAAAGAGAATTGTACGAAACTTGATAAAAAAGGATTCCTGCTTATTGATTCAGGAGGGCAATATCTTGATGGAACGACGGATATTACAAGAACTTTTGTGCTTGGTGAGTTGACTGATGAAGAAAAATTACATTACACACTTGTTTTAAAAGGACATATTAATCTGTGTAAAGCAGTCTTCCAAAAAGGATGTACAGGTGGAAATCTTGATATTTTAGCTCGTCAACCAATTTGGGAGTATGGATTAGACTATCGTTGTGGAACAGGTCATGGGGTTTCTTATTTCGGTGGGGTTCATGAAGGTCCACAAGGGTTTAGATTAACGCAAACTGTTCCATTAAAACCGGGAATGATGATTACGAATGAACCAGGAATTTATGAGGAGGATCGTCACGGAATTCGTATTGAAAATACGTTATTAGTTGTAGAACGTAATGCAACAGAATATGGTGAGTTTTATGAATTTGAAACTATTTCATACTTCCCGATTGATACGAGAGCGGTTGATGTAACATTAATGACAGAATCAGAATTAGCATGGTTAAATCAGTATCATCAAAAAGTGTTAGACGTTTTATCACCTAATTTAGAAGGACGCGAATTAGAGTGGTTAGTCGAACAAACAAAACCTTTAACAAAATAAATGAGGAAAAGACTAATTTCTCGGGAAATTAGTCTTTTTTTTAACTATAGTAGAAGGAGTAGATGGTTTTTATCGTTTTAGAGTGGGGCGTATTATTTAATAATTTATAATAAAAACAAAATTATCATTAAAATATTACCTATAATTATATAGTAGATGGATTAGTAAAAATTAGATAGTGAATAGTTGAGAATACTAAAAGATGAAATGTTATAATGAAAGACTAAAAGACAACTAAGAAAGTGCCGGTGAGTATGATGGAACAAGTTTTTGATCGTATCGTTGAATTTTTAGAAAGTGAGTTAGGCGTGGATTCGAGTGGACATAGTATTGATCATGCCCTTCGTGTTTCTAGAATCGCTAAACATATTTCTAAAAGAGAAGGAGGCAATGAACGTGTTATTTTAATTTCGGCATTAGTTCATGATGTGATTGATGCGAAATTATTTGAAGATGTTGTTGCTCAAAAAGCTAAGTTATTTTTGTTTTTACAAATGATTGGATGTACACAGTCTGAGTTAGAGCAAATTTTTTATATAATTGAAAATATTTCTTATAAAGGGGGGAATGGAGAAGCTGTTAAAACTTTAGAGGCCCAAATTGTTCAAGATGCTGATCGTTTAGATGCAATTGGAGCAATTGGGATCGGTCGTACGTTTATGTATGGTGGAGCAAAAGGTTCTAAAATGTTCGATGAAGATATTGAACCCGTAGATTTTTTAGATGAGGCTGCGTATCGTGCACATCAAGGAACAGTAATTAATCACTTTTATGAAAAATTATTTAAATTAAAGGATTTAATGAATACAGAGACGGCAAAAGAAATTGCCAACCATCGTCATCAAGTAATGGAGTCATTTGTTAAAGAATTTTTAAGTGAATGGTTTTTTGTATAAAAACGTTTTTCTGTCGAAACATGTATTTGTCGTTCAGGAGTTGTTGACATTTTAAAAGAATTCTCCTATAATAACCAAGAAAGCTTTAATTCGGTCCCGTGAGGCTGAGAAGAACACGTTAATAGATAATAGATATTTTATATCTTCCTTTAATGGAACTCGTGTATCCTCTTTTGGCCTACCTATAAGCTAAAAGGGGATTTTTTTGTATAATAAAAGGCTTCATCGAGCATCTGCTCGTTGAAGGTGGATTGAAGATTAAGCCAATTCTTATACAGAAAAAATAAAGCTAAAAAAGAAAAGAAGGGTGATTATTATGGAAAAGAAGTTAGTTTTAGATGTCCATGAAAAACCAAAAGCATTACACTGGATTGCATTAAGTATTCAACACGTTTTAGCCATGTTTGGATCAACAGTTTTGGTCCCAATTTTAACAGGATTACCAGTAAGTTTAGCTTTAATTTCATCAGGAATTGGAACTTTATTTTATATTTTTGTAACAAAAGGAAAATCACCAGTCTATTTAGGATCATCATTTGCGTATATTGCTCCAATTACAGCAGCTTTAGCATTAAGTGCAACAGGAGTAGCAGACGGAGCTAATTATGGGGCCGTGATGGGCGGATTAATGATGGTTGGGTTAGTTTATATGTTTATTGCGGTCATCATTAAATTTGTCGGAACTGATTGGTTAAATAAAATTTTACCACCAGTTGTTATCGGACCAACAATTATGGTTATCGGATTAAGTTTAGCAGGAACTGCGGTAAATATGGCATCAGAACATATCGTAGTTGCATTAATCACATTGCTAACAGCCGTTATCGTGTCAACTTATACAAAAGGATTATTACAACTACTCCCAATCTTTAGTGGAATTGTAGCAGGATATATTTCAGCGGTGTGCTTTAACTTAGTTGATTTCACACCAGTTGCACAGGCGAACCTATTCGAACTTCCAAGCTTTGCTTTTTTACATTCAAAGCCAGTCTTTAGCTTAGAAGTAGCAGCGATTATGATTCCGGTTGCAATTGTAACCATTACAGAGCATATCGGAGATCACTTAGTTCTTGGCACAATCGTTGGACGAGACTTAACAAAAAATCCTGGATTACATCGAACATTAATTGGGGATGGGGTTGCAACATTTATGGCTGGATTCATTGGCGGACCAGCAAATACAACATACGGTGAAAATACTGGAGTTATTGGTTTAACAAAAGTAGCTTCTGTTTGGGTTATCGGTGGGGCAGCAATTGTCGCTTTCACGCTAGGATTCATCGGAAAATTTACAGCATTAGTTCAAACAGTACCAAGCGCGGTTATGGGTGGAGTTAGTATCTTACTATTTGGAGTTATTGCTTCATCAGGTGCACGTGTCTTAATCAATAATCAAATCGACTTTGGAAAACAACGTAACTTGATTATCGGTGCGGTTATTTTAATCACAGGAATCGGTGGATTAACAATTAACATTGGACAAATCACTTTATCAGGAATGGCATTGGCTGCGATTATCGGTGTTATCTTACACTTAATCTTACCTGAAAAAGAAGCTTCTTACGGGCCAAGTTCTAGAACAACTGAATGTGAATTAGAAGTAGCAGAAGAATCTGTATCTTCTACTGTTGTGAAGGCAAAACCAACTGTGACTAATTAGTCTTTTATAAAAGAGTCAGCTTTTGTGCTGATTTTTTTATAACCAAATTTCAAGAAAAATATAGAAAATAAGGAAAAATATTGTAGAAAAAGGTGATAAGAATGACTCAAGTGAAGCATTTAACACGATTATCTGATTTAACGATTGAAGAAATTATGACTATTTTAGAAACAGCAAATCAATATGCTGAAGGTGGGAATGTACCACAATTAACAGGCAAAGTAGTAGCAAATTTATTCTTTGAACCAAGTACAAGAACTCAGTATTCATTTGCGATGGCTGAACATAAAGTGGGGCTCCACACATTAGATTTTACGGCAGAAACTTCGAGCGTTCAAAAAGGAGAAACGCTTTATGACACAGTTAAAACATTTGAAGCCATCGGAGTAGATGGAGTTGTTATCCGTCACCCACAAAATAACTACTTTGATGAACTGATTCCAAATCTCAACATTCCAATATTCAATGGTGGAGATGGAAGTGGTAATCATCCGACGCAGTCATTACTTGATTTACTCACTATCCTTCAAGAGTATGGGGAATTTGAAGGATTAAAGATTGCAATTGTTGGAGATATTGCTCACTCACGCGTTGCACATACAAATATTGAAGTGATGAATCGATTAGGAATGGAAGTTCATGTGGTAGCACCGGAACAATTCCAGGAGGTTGGGTACCATTGGGAAACATTAGATGAAGTGATTGAGGAAATGGATATTATCATGCTACTTCGAGTTCAACACGAACGTCACGATAATGGGATGAGCTTAACAAAAGAAGAGTATCATCAGCAATATGGATTAACAGTAGAACGTGAAAAACGTATGAAAGATGGAGCGATTATTATGCATCCGGCACCATTTAACCGTGGAGTAGAGATTGCAAATGAAGTCGTCGAATGTGAACGAAGTCGAATCTTTAAACAGATGGAAAACGGAGTTTATGTTCGTATGTCAGTTTTAACTCATTTATTAGGATAAAAGTCATCGAGCGAATATGATTACAAATTTTGAGTAGGAAGTGATTGGGATGATACTTTTAAAAAATGGAAAACGTGTTAATGAACACGGTGAGTTCGAATCAGTTGAAATTTTAATCAACAAAGGGATGATAAAAAAAATAGCTGATCATATTGAGGAAACATCAGCAACCGTATATGACTTAAAAGGAAAATTAGTTGCACCTGGATTAATTGATGTACATGTTCATCTAAGAGAACCGGGATATGAAAGAAAAGAGACAATTGAAACAGGGACGGAAGCGGCAGCCCGTGGCGGATACACCACAATAGCAGCGATGGCTAATACCATCCCAGTCCCAGATACACTTGAAAATGTTTCATATATTGAAAATTTAATTAAACAAAGTGCAAAGGTACGTGTTTTACCTTACGGAGCGATTACGATTGGGGAGCGCGGTGAGGAAATTGTCGACGTTGAGGGATTATCAAATACAAGTATTTTAGGATTCTCAGATGATGGGAGAGGAATTCAAGAAGCTGGTGTAATGTATCAAGCTATGCAACGTGCGAAGGCAGTTAATAAACCAATCGTTGCTCACTGTGAGGATGATAGTTTATTATTTGGCGGTTATTTACACGAGGGAGAATATGCTAAGGCAAATGGACATCGTGGAATTTTATCAGTTAGTGAATCAGCACAAATTGCACGAGATATTATGTTAGCACAGGCGACAGGAGTTCATTATCATATCTGTCATATCAGTACAAAGGAAAGTGTTGAGTTAGTTCGTTTTGCAAAATCACAAGGTATTAATGTAACAGCTGAAGTTTCACCACATCACTTAATTTTATGTGATATGGATATTCAAAACGATGATCCAAACTTTAAAATGAATCCGCCACTACGCAGTGATGAAGATCGTGCGGCATGTATTGCAGGACTTCTCGATGGAACGATTGATGTCATTGCAACAGACCACGCACCACACCATGAAGATGAAAAAGCGTGGGGGCTTGAAACAGCGCCGTTTGGAATTGTTGGACTTGAAACAGCATTCCCGCTACTTTACACTCACTTCGTTAAGACGAATAAAATGAGTTTAAAACAATTACTTGACTGTATGAGTACTAAACCGGCTCAAATCTTTGACTTACCATATGGAACGTTGAATATAGGTGTAAGTGCAGATATTACAGTCATTGATTTAGATAAAGAGAGGGAGATTGATCCGAAAACATTTAAATCAAAAGGAAAAAATACACCATTTACTGGTTATAAAACAATGGGATGGCCAGTCATGACTTTAGTAGAAGGAAAAATTGTTTATATTGAGTCTGAGATGAACTAACAGGAGGGTTAAAAATGTATAATCGTAAGCTTGTATTAGAAGATGGAACAGTATTTTTAGGAACGGCATTTGGATGCACAGATTCAGTGATTGGAGAAGTCGTATTCAATACTGGAATGACAGGATATCAAGAAATTTTATCTGATCCATCATATTTTGGTCAGATGGTTACGATGACATATCCTCTTATTGGAAACTACGGAATTAATGATCATGACTTCGAATCATTCTCACCATCAGCATCTGCAATTATTGTAAAAGAATATTGTGAAGTGCCGTCTAACTGGCGTAAAACAAAAACATTAAGTCAATTTTTAGAAGCAAAGAAAGTTCCAGGACTTTGCAATGTTGATACGCGAGCATTAACTATCAAAATCCGAGAGCATGGGGCTATTCGCGGAATGATTGCTGACATTAACTTAAGTGATGAAGAAATTTTGGCCAAGTTAAAAGCAACACCTGTTTTAAATCGTCATGTTGAGCATGTTTCAACCAAAATGGTTTATACAGCACCAGGATCAGGGCACCGAGTTGTCTTAGTAGACTTCGGAGTAAAAAAAGGAATTGTGCGTGAATTAACAGCTAGAGGATGCGAAGTGGTTGTGGTTCCATTCGATACAACAGCTGAAGCAATTGAATTGTTAAATCCAGATGGAGTCGTATTAAGTAATGGTCCTGGAGACCCAAAAGATGTCGTTGAGGCCTTACCAATGATTCGCAAAATTCAAACGAAATACCCATTATTCGGAATCTGCTTAGGTCATCAATTATTTGCCTTAGCAAATGGAGCAGATACGAAGAAAATGAAGTTTGGACACCGTGGATGTAATCACCCAGTAAAAGATTTACTGACAAATAAAGTGCATATCACATCACAAAACCACGGATATGAGGTAGACCGTGATTCAGTTGAAGGGACAGATTTAGAGGTAACTCATGTTGCTTTAAATGATAATACTGTTGAAGGATTATCACATAAAACATATAAAGCATTCACAGTACAATACCATCCTGAAGCATCTCCAGGACCAGATGATGCAAGTTACTTATTTGATCGATTCATTTCAAATTTAAAATAATCCCTTTTTTGGATTAAGGATGAGAAGAATAATTTATTAGGAGGAATACACTATGCCAAAACGTACGGATATTAATCGCATTTTAGTTATTGGGTCAGGGCCAATTATTATCGGACAAGCAGCTGAGTTTGACTATGCGGGGACACAAGCTTGCCAATCTTTAAAAGAAGAAGGATATGAAGTGATTTTAGTTAACTCAAATCCTGCGACAATTATGACGGATACAGAAGTTGCCGATAAAGTTTATATGGAGCCTTTAACAAAAGAATTCCTAAGTAAAATTATTCGTAAAGAACGCCCAGATGCAGTGCTTCCATCGCTTGGAGGACAAACAGGGTTAAATTTAGTTGTTGAATTAGCTGAAGATGGAATTTTAAGAGAATGTAACGTTGAAATTTTAGGAACAGATTTATCAGCGATTAAAAAAGCAGAAGACCGCGATTTATTTCGTGAGTTAATGTTTGAATTAAAACAGCCGATTCCAGAATCAGAAATTGTTAATACAGTCGAAGAAGCCGTAGCTTTTGCTAATACAATCGGATATCCAATTATTGTTCGTCCTGCTTTTACACTTGGAGGAACAGGTGGGGGAATCGTTGCCGATGAAGCTGCACTACGTGTTACAGTTGAAAATGGATTAAATTTATCTCCAGTAACGCAATGTTTAATTGAAAAATCAATTGCAGGATATAAAGAGATTGAATATGAAGTTATGCGTGATGCAAATGATAATGCAATTGTGGTTTGTAATATGGAAAATTTTGATCCAGTTGGAATCCATACGGGAGATTCAATTGTCGTGGCGCCTTCTCAAACATTAGCAGATCGCGAATATCACATGTTACGCGAAGTGTCATTAACGATTATTCGCGCCTTAGGAATTGAAGGAGGATGTAATGTTCAGTTAGCTTTAGATCCTCATAGCTTCAATTATTATGTTATTGAGGTAAATCCACGTGTTTCTCGTTCCTCAGCACTAGCGTCAAAGGCAACAGGATATCCAATCGCTAAGATTGCAGCCAAAATTGCAGTGGGATTAACACTAGATGAAATTATCAATCCAGTAACTGGTGTTTCTTATGCTTGCTTTGAGCCTGCACTTGACTATGTGGTTGCAAAAATTCCACGTTGGCCATTCGATAAATTTAACTCAGCGAATCGTCGTTTAGGAACTCAGATGAAAGCGACTGGAGAGGTTATGGCGATTGGTCGTAACTTTGAAGAGGCATTATTAAAGGCAGTTCGTTCACTGGAGACAAAAGTGTATCATGTCGAATTGAAATCTTTAAAAGAAGAATCTGACGAAATTTTATGGAAACGTACGAAGGAAGCGGATGATGAGCGATTATTTGTCATCAGTGAATTAATTCGCCGTGGGGCTTCGATTAATGAGATTCATGAAGTGACGAAAATAGATTTATTCTTCTTAACAAAATTAAAAGGGATTATTGATTTTGAATCAGTGATTAAAGAAAATCCATGGAATTTAGATATCTTAGGACAAGCTAAACGTATGGGATTTGCTGATATTACGATTGCAAAGTACTGGGGAAGTACAGAGCTTGAAGTTTATAACTTCCGTAAAGAAAAATCAATAATGCCAGTTTATAAAATGGTTGATACATGTAGTGCGGAATTTGAATCAAAAACACCTTACTACTATGGAACTTATGAAACATTCAATGAGTCTAAGCGCACAGATAAACCAAGTGTTGTCGTGTTAGGATCAGGACCAATTCGTATCGGACAAGGGGTAGAGTTCGATTACGCAACTGTTCACTGTGTTATGGCTATTCAACAAGCAGGTTACGAAGCGATTATTATTAATAACAATCCGGAGACAGTATCTACGGACTTCTCAATTTCAGATAAATTATACTTTGAACCCTTAACAATCGAAGATGTCATGCATGTGATTGATTTAGAACAACCAGAGGGAGTTATCGTTCAGTTCGGTGGGCAAACAGCGATTAACTTAGCTTCTAAATTACAAGAGCGTGGCATTAAAATTTTAGGAACATCTTTAGAAAATATCGATCGTGCAGAAGATCGCGATCAATTTGAAAAATTATTACGCGAATTAGAAGTGCCACAACCATTAGGTTCAACTTGTCAATCAGTTGAAGGTGCTTTAGAAATTGCAAACCGAATCGGGTGTCCAGTTTTATTACGTCCTTCATATGTACTCGGTGGACGTGCGATGGAAATTATTGATAACGATGCAGAAATCGAGCGTTACATGAAAGAAGCTTTAAAAGAGAATGGAGAAAATCCAATCTTAATCGATCGTTATTTAACTGGGAAAGAGGTAGAAGTTGATGCTATTTCAGATGGTGAGAATGTGTATATTCCAGGTATTATGGAACACATTGAACGTGCAGGGGTTCACTCAGGAGACTCGATGGCAGTTTATCCACCACAAACATTATCAGATAAAGTTATGGAATTATTAGTCGATTATACAACGCGTATTGCACGCGGATTAAAAATTGTTGGATTGTTAAATATCCAGTTCGTTGTGACAAAAGAAGAAGAAGTTTATGTTCTTGAAGTAAACCCACGTTCTTCTCGTACGGTGCCATTTTTAAGTAAAATTACAAATGTACCAATGGCAAATATTGCGACAAAAGCAATCCTTGGAAAATCATTAGTAGAACAAGGGTATGAGACAGGATATCATCCACATTCTGAAGGTGTTTATGTAAAAGCTCCAGTGTTCTCATTCTCGAAATTACGTAAAGTAGATATCTCTTTAGGCCCAGAGATGAAGTCAACAGGAGAAGCAATCGGAAAAGATAAAACATTAGAGAAAGCTTTATACAAAGCATTAGTTGCAGCGGGAATGAAAATGCCAATGCATGGACGTATTCTATTCACAATCGGTAACAGAGATAAAGAAGAAGCCGTTGAATTAGCTCGTAATTTTACAGAAATCGGATACGAATTAATCTCCACAGCAGGAACTTGTAAAATGTTACATGAACACGGAATCTATGCGACACCAATCGGTAAGATTGGAGAAGAGGGACGCACTGTTTTAGATGTGATTCGTGGGCAAAAAGTTCAATTCGTTATCAATACATTCTCAACAAGTAAAAAAGATAAAATTACAGATGGATTCTTAATTCGTCGTGAAGCGGTAGAAAACAACATTCCATGTTTAACATCACTTGATACTGCTAAAGCCGTATACAAAGTATTAGAATCAATGAGCTTCGCCATTGATGCATCTAAATAGCTCTAATCGAACGTCAGGGAGATTTAGACTATGTTGTCCAGCACTATTTGTCCCCATGAAAGAGAAATAGGAGTCGGGCTAAATAGCTCTAATCGAACGTCAGGGAGATTTAGACTATGTTGTCCAGCACCATTTGTCCCCATGAAAGAGAAATAGGAGTCGGGCTAAATAGCTCTAATCGAGCGTCAGAGAGATTTAGACTATGTTGTCCAGCACCATTTGTCCCCATGAAAGAAAAATGGGAGTCGGGCTAAATAGCTCTAATTGAACTTTAGATAAACTTCATTGTTTATAAAACCGACATCACAAGATGTCGGTTTCAATAAGCAAGATTTCAATAAATCTGTTATATATAGAAAACGATAAATCTTTCATATTTCAGTCAGTCTTGGATGCACGTATTTGAGACGGATATTAAGACATTCTATAGAAGCGTTAAAAGTTTTTACGCTGTGAAAAACTTAACGCTTCTTATATATAAGGAGAGAAACTAAACCATGCGTAAAGTACAGAAGATGACGATTGTCAGTCAAAAAATGATTGCAAAAAATGTTTTTGAATTAGTATTAAGTGGTGACTTAGTTGAGTGCATGTTACAAGCTGGGCAGTTTGTTAATATTAAAATTAATGAGGTGGCTTATCCACTTTTAAGACGTCCAATCTCAATTTGTCATATTGATTATGAATTAAATCAGTTTACTGTCATCTACCGTGCTGAGGGTGAAGGAACAAAACTGTTATCTTTAAAAACTGCAGGTGAATTAGTTGATATTTTAGGTCCTCTTGGGACAGGATTTGAAATTGATGAAGTTCAAACTTCTGAGACAGTTGTGTTAGTCGGAGGTGGAATTGGGGTTCCGCCAATGTATGAAATGGCTAAGCGTCTAAATGCTAAAGGCGTTAAAGTAATCAGTGTGCTTGGATTTGCATCAAGTGCCGATGTTTTTTATGAAGAAGAATTTAAGAAGTTTGCAGAAGTATATATCGCAACAATGGACGGAAGCCATGGATTTAAAGGAAATGTTGTGGAGTTAATGAAGTCTGAAAATTTAGAATTTGATTGGATTTTTGGATGTGGACCAAAGGTGATGTTAAAAGCAATCGAAACAGAATACGGTCAAACGAAAAAAGGATATTTATCATTTGAAGAGCGTATGGCTTGTGGAATTGGAGCTTGCTACGCTTGTGTTTGCCAGTTAAATAACGGAAAAATGGCACGTGTCTGTAAAGAAGGACCAGTCTTTAAACTTGGGGAGGTAGCACTATAATGAATCGTTTAGCAGTTAATTTACCTGGATTAGAATTAAAAAATCCTGTTATTCCGGCATCTGGATGTTTTGGTTTTGGACGTGAGTTTGCAGAGTATTATGATTTGTCTCGTCTTGGATCAATTATGATTAAAGCAGCTACTGATGAAGCGCGTGTCGGGAATCCAACTCCACGAGTTGCTGAAACACCAGGTGGAATGTTAAATGCCATCGGATTACAAAATCCAGGTGTTGATGTAATTATTGAATGTGAATTACCATTTTTAGAGCAATATGATTTACCAATTATCGCAAACGTAGCAGGAAAAACGTTAGAAGAGTACGTAACAGTTGCTAAAAAAATCTGTCAGGCTCCAAATGTGGCAGCACTTGAAATTAATATTTCTTGTCCAAATGTTAAAGAGGGTGGGATTGCCTTTGGAACTGATGCTAAAGTCGCAGCAGAATTAACAAAAGCAATTAAAGAAGTTTCAACGGTACCAGTTTACATTAAATTATCTCCAAATGTAACAAATGTTGTTGAAATTGCAAAAGCAGTTGAAGCAGCAGGAGCTGATGGAATTACGATGATTAATACACTTCTTGGAATGCGATTCGATATGAAAACAGGAAAACCAATACTAGCAAATGGAACAGGTGGATTATCAGGACCAGCTATTAAACCAGTAGCTCTTCGTATGATTCACGATGTTTACAAAAATGTTAATATCCCAATCATCGGAATGGGTGGAATTGAAACAGCAGAAGATGTATTAGAATTCTTCTATGCAGGAGCAAGCGCAGTCGCTGTTGGAACAGCAAACTTCATTAACCCATATGTATGTGTGGATATTATTGAGCAATTACCAGCCGTACTTGATAAATACGGATTCGAAAAATTAAGTGACGCAACGGGATATGCTCATAAATAAGATCCTACTAATTTGCAATACGTCTTTTTAGTTTGCTAGGGTTAATTAAATATAGATAAAAGGAATAGCTCGTTTAGTGGGAAACGAACTATTCCTTTTTTGTTATAAGATGCCGAATTTAAATTAAGAGAATCGGTGCAGTGTATAATAAAGTTAAATGTGGGGGAGGGGATTACTATGCGTAAATATAGGTTGAGTTTATTATTAATCATATGTTTTATGATGATGGGATGTAGTCAGCAACCAGTTGAACAAGAAGTTATTGAAGAAACTGTGGATAATGAAAATCAGTTAGAGGTATTAGCCGAATTTATACCTGAGTTAAAGTTGGAAACTCTTAATTTACAAAATTTAGAACCTTATGAGGTGAGATATACTCCTTATGAAAGTGATTGTGGTATTTATACGGGAGTAAATAACATTGATTTACGTATTGAGGAGTATTATAACGAAAATACCAGGACGTATTCTTATGTATTAACGGTAGAGGAAAAGGAATTAGAAGAAGATTCGGAGTTTGTACCATACAAAATAATTAAGATTCAAGTTGGAACACTGCCAGATGAGGAAAAAGGAATTTATACGTTGAGTACAACAAGTCCACTTTATATAAATCTAGAGTATAGAGAAGCATTCGAAATGAATTTTTATGGACAAAATTATTTTTTGTTTAGTTCAAGTAATCGATTATTTGATGAAGAGTTTCGAGTGGAATTACTCATGGTTAATCAGGAGCCGCTTGATGATTATGAACCTTACTCACAGACGTTTCGCTTAATCAATACATCTAGTAGAGGGAATAATAGTTATACGATATTAACGGATTAGGAAATAACTTATTAAATTGAAGACTTCGAATGAAGTCTTTTTATTTTTAATCTAGTCTAAGCTAAGTCTGGTCTTCATCTTTTTTATGTTAAAATTTATTTAAAAATGAAGAATGTGGATTAGTTGTTTCGGATATATGGGTGACACGTGTTAAGGGAGGTATTTTTAGGTGGAGATTGAGCAAGTCATTGAGGAAGTGCTAAACAATTATAATGCTTATGAGAAAATCATTGATGTTTATTATACAGATATTTATCAGTATGTTTTGAAACAGATTGGGGATGTGGAAGTAACGAAGGAGCTTTGTCAGGATATCTTTTTTGAGACTTATCGCTCTTTGAAACGTTATGATAAGAAAAAGGCGAGTTTTAGAACATGGCTATACAAAATTGCGAATTATCGTTGCATTGATTATCTACGAAGTCGAGCCTATAAATATCAAGCTGATTCTTTCGATGAAGCGATCAAGACTATAGCTGATAACTCAAACGATGTGTTAACAACATTAATTCAGCAAGAAAAGACGCAGACAGTGAACGAACTGATGCGTCGTTGTTTAAAACCCAAGCATGAACGCATTATGAGATATTACTTTTATGCTGATTTATCAGTTGGGGAGATTTCTATTCTTGAAAAAATGCCAACTAAAACGATTTATACGATTATTAATAGAAGTTTAGAAAAGTTAAAACAAGAATTAGGAGGGGATTTTAATGAAAGATAAACTCATAGAAGAACAAAAGAAAATCATTATGAATCGGATTCAGAATTATGAGAATAAAAAACGTAAAAATTTTAAACCGATGATTTTAGTAGCCGCTATTTTATTAATTTTTATGATGCCACTGTTTTCAACTTCATCAAGCTCTTTTGGAATTACGCAAATTAATGCAAATGAATATACGCTAAATATTTTTGGGGATAAAGTTCATTTTAAATTTTATGCTTTGATGGAAAATCCAAATAAAATATTGATTAATGATGAGACGTCTTACTATGAAGGATTTCAAAAGTATTTTGATCTAACTTCAAAATTTAAATTAGAGCCGATTGAAATTGAAGGATACCTATTTTTGAAGATGATGAAAGGCAATGAAGTCATCAGTTATTTATATGTGGATAACTATGATGAGCATACTAGGTCTGTGCAAATGATAGATCGAAAGTTTTCTAATTTTGAAAGTGAGATACGTGAAATCATAGAAAATGTGAAGGTTTATCCATATGAGATAACGATTGAATCTGATGGTTGGTGCAGGGTCGAGGCAAATCAGGATGCATGGGAATTGAGTGAAAAAGAATTAGAGGATTATTTGTGGTTTAAAGAGATGCAATTACGTGTGTGGTCATCAGAGCCCATTGATGAGTATGAGGTTGTTATTTATTTAGATGAAGCGGGCAAGATGATAAACACGGGACATGTGATTGGACGATATAGTGAAGAGTTAGGTGTAGATTTTGCTGTTAATCCAACAGGTACGTTATCAGGTCATGACGAGGTAAATGGGCTGAAGATTGCATCGTATAAATATTTATTTGAAGAAATGGACGGAATACCTTGGGTAGCGGCGATGAAAATTGATTTTGGGCATTTAAATCCTGATGATTATGAGGTGAGATTGAACATTAATGATGAGATTGTTTCGTTGCAATGGTCTCTAAAAGATGAGGGAATCCTTTATTTAGCTTCTGAATTTATGCCATTAAATCAAAGGACAGAAAATATAGGGGGACAAAATGAATCAACTGTTCCGGTTGAAATGTATGTTGAATTATTAATTGTGGATAAATTAACAGGCGAAGTTTTAGTTAATTATAGTGACTATAATAGTATGGGTCCAACGATATATGAAGAACCTTAAAAGGGTCATCTCTATGCGAGATGACCTCTTTTATTTGACTGGTGTATAGTTGATTTGTGATTCTTCATCGGTACGTTCAATTTTGAAAATAACAGGACGAATCCCATCGTTGCACGAACAGATTGCGACTCCTTTTTTATCAATCCAATCTCCATAGTAGAAGGTTTCACTTTCATGGGATAAGGCAAAGACGTATTGATACATGGCTTTCCATGCCTCATCGCATAATCCTTCTGGTTTAGCATAGTCACCATAAAAGATATCCCCAACTTTATGCATTGGACATTTTCCCAGATCTTTGCATCCATATTCTTTTGCTAAATCTTCGTGAAATGTTGTTTTTAAAACTTCAATCTTACACTTTTTCAATCTTAGCACTCCTCACTTAGTTATCTTTGTGTTGCTACTAATATAATCCATGTTTTATACTTGAACAAGAATGCACTTTAAAGTAAGGTACTAACTGTTAGGAAAGTGGGGGAGAAACGATAATGAGTATGAGCGAGTTTAAAGATAAAGATTTAACAGATATTAAAGCGACACCATTTGGATATACACTTTCGATTATTGGTGGAAAGTGGAAGATGATTATTATGTTTTGGCTAATTGAATATGAGATTTTACGCTATGGACAGTTGAAACGATTGGTTGGTCAAATTAGTGATAAGGTACTAAATACTCAGTTAAAAGAATTAGAACGAGACGGAATTATTACTCGAAAAGAATATCCACAGATTCCTCCAAGAGTTGAATATTCGTTGACACCACGTGGCTTATCATTAATGCCGATTTTAGAAGAAATATGTCACTGGGGAGAATCAAACCGAAAACAATAAATTACTTATTTTTCGATAGTTGACAAAAAACACCTTATCTTCTATAATGATTGAGATAGCTTTAATTCGGTCCCGTGAGGCTGAGAAGAACACGTTTAAAATAAAAAAATATTCCGATTATTTAATGGAATTCGTGTATCCTCTTTTAGCATACTTACAGGCTGAAAGGGGATTTTTTTATACAGACGCGGGTTAAAGCATAAAGTTAATTGGGAGGTATTTTATGAATAAAGCAGTTATCATCGCATTAGATTTTAAAAATTTTGAAGAAACAAAAGCATTCATCGATCAATTTGAAGAGTCTTTATACGTTAAAGTAGGGATGGAGCTGTTTTATGCTGAAGGTCCTCAAATCATTAAATACTTAAAAGAAAAAAATCATAAAATTTTCTTAGATTTAAAATTACATGACATTCCAAACACTGTGAAAAGCGCCATGAAAAACTTAGCGCGTCTAGGTGTGGATATGGTTAACGTTCATGCAGCAGGTACAATTCCGATGATGAAAGCTGCAATGGAAGGATTAATTGAAGGAACACCTGAAGGAATGAATCGTCCTTTATGTATTGCTGTTACCCAATTAACTTCAACAACTGAAGAAATTATGCAAGAACAAATTTTAATTAATGAAACTTTACCTAATACAGTTTTAAAATATGCAACAAATACAAAAGAAGCAGGGCTAGACGGGATTGTATGTTCGGCTTTAGAAACAAAGGAAATCCATGAAAAATTAGGATTAGACTTTGTAACATGTACGCCAGGAATTCGCCAAGCTAGTGACTCTGTAGATGATCAAAAACGCGTTGTAACGCCAGAAAAAGCACGTGAATTAGGATCAGACTATATTGTAGTCGGACGCTCAATTACCAAAGCAGAAAATCCAGTTGAAACATATCGCTTAATTAATAAACAATTTTTAGGATTATAAAATAAAAATATAAAATGATAACGATGAGGAGAGATTTCTTTATGAAACGTACAATTGCTAAACACTTATTAGATATTCATGCTGTATTATTACGCCCAGAAAATCCATTTACTTGGACTTCAGGAATCAAATCACCAATTTATTGTGACAATCGTTTAACATTATCTTACCCAGCTGTTCGTCGTGATATTGAAGCAGGATTATGCGAAATTATTAAAAATGAATATCCAGAATGTGAAATGTTAATGGGAACAGCGACAGCTGGGATTCCTCATGCCGCAATTATGGCTGGTATTTTAGACTTACCAATGGGATATGTTCGTTCATCAGCTAAAAAACACGGACGTGGAAACCAAGTTGAAGGATTAGTTAAAGAAGGGATGAAAGTAGTTGTTGTTGAAGATTTAATTTCAACAGGAAAATCTTCAATTGAAGCAGTAGAAGTATTACGCGAATTAGGATGCGATGTTTTAGGAATCGTTTCTATCTTCTCTTATGAGTTAGAATCAGGACTTAAAAATTTAGAGGCTGCATCTTGTAAAAATGTTTCTTTATGTAATTATCAAACATTAGTTGAGGTAGCTGCTGAAGTTGGAGAAATTAGTGAAGATTCTATCGCTAAATTATCAGCATGGCGTCAAAACCCAGCAGATGAAAGTTGGTTAACAAAATAATTTTAAACATCGAGGATGCAAATGCATCCTTTTCTTGTATCTAATGATGCTTTAGATTATGATTAATACATTATAAGCAATCAACAGGAGGAAAGAATGATGAATGTTAAACGTTATTTTATCACAGGGGCATCAAGTGGAATTGGAGAAGATGTGACCAAAAAATTGATTGAATCGAATTATGAGGTCATAGGATGTGGATTAGAAGAAGAGACAGATTTTAAGCATCCTAATTTCTATTATTTCCAAGCTGATGTTACTGATTGGCAGTCGTTGACCTTAAAGTTAAAAGAAGTGATGACAGAGAATCAATTTGAAAAAATTGACGGAATTGTGACGAGTGCAGGTGTTTGTGGAGTTGCTGAAGATATTTATGGGACAACAGAAGAGCGTTTTGCTGAATTGTTCAATGTTAATGTGATGGGAACCTATAATTCAATTCGTGCAGCATTACCTTACTTACAAAATGGTGCAATTGTAACGTTGTCTTCAAGTCTTGGTACGAAACCTGTTAAAAATTGTATTGGATATTCTCCTGCTAAAGCGGCAATCTGTCAGTTAACTCAAAATTTAGCACTTGAATTAGCACCTAATATTCGTGTAAATACTGTGGCACCTTCTTATATTGATACTCCAATGACGAGAAGAGAACCAGAAAAGGATGCAATGCGTCAGGCACTAGTAGCCAATTATCCGCTACAACGTATTGGATACATTGAAGACGTTACGCCAGCTATTTTATATTTATTAAGTGATCAAGCTTCATTTATTACAGGAGAGATTCTTCGCGTTAGTGGTGGTGGACACTTACGATAATCAAAATATTCGTTAAATTTTGATAAATTTCTCTCATTAAAATCCATTTTTATCCATATTAAAAGTTGACAAAAGAACTAATAGAAGGCATGATAAATATGTAGAAGTGTGTTTTGACATAGGCTACAACATAGTGAATAATCTTTCTGATTTAGAAAAGGGTGAAGTTATGGGAGAACGTGTTATTATTGCATCACAATCAGAGAAGTTAGTTTCAAGTATTAGATCACAAATTGTAAGCAATGGCTATGAAGTTGTGGGAGTTAGTACAGATGGGTATGAATTAATTCGTCGTGCTAAAGCTTTATCGCCAGAAGTTGTCATCATTGATGAAGACTTAGGAGGAGTGAGCATTGTATCACTTGTAGAAACACTCATTTTTGAGCGTCAAGCTGTTTTATTATTGGGGAAATCGTATCAGAAATTTTATTATCGTCAGGATCCTTATTTTGAATTTTGTGAGAAGCCAGTACAACCCATTGTTTTAGTAACGATGTTACGTGTATTGACGAAGTATGGTCAGACTGTCAGACAGTTAGAATCTAAAGTAAATCAATTAGAAGAAGCACAAAAAACGGAAAAAGCTATTCGGTTAGCGAAACGAGCTCTTCAACAAAATGAAAATATGACAGAGGACGAAGCACATCGTTATATTCAAAAGAGGAGTATGGAGCTTAGGATTAGTAAACTAGAACTTTCTGAAAGAATTTTAAAAAGTTATCAGAAAAAGAGTTGATTTTTCAAAGGGCATCTCATATAATGGAAATATAGACAAGGGCGTCTTTAAGTAGCAAATAAATAAACTAATAAATGGTGAACAATGGGGTTCATTAAGTGAAACACTTATATAGTGTTAGCTTAGTGACCCTTTTTTTGTTAGTTTAACTCATTTTACGAAGTAAAATGTAGTTAAACTATACACCTTGAGGTGTCTTCACTAGTGCTTTTAATGAGATGCGAATAAATCTTATAAAGATGACACTTTTAGGCATTCAACGGAGAATGGAAAATGTTCAGTATTTAATCAATCATTAGATAGTAAACAGAGAGTATTAAGAATTTATGAGGAGGAATTGTGTTATGGCAACTTTCACTAAAGAAGAAATTTTACGTCTTGCACATGAAGAAGGGGTAAACTTTATTCGTTTAATGTTTACAGATTTATTTGGGGTATTAAAAAATGTTGAGATTCCATTATCTCAATTAGAAAAAGCATTAAACAATCAAATGATGTTTGACGGATCATCAATTGAAGGATTCACTCGTATCCAAGAATCTGATATGTACTTATATCCAGATTATAGCACTTGGTTAGTATTCCCTTGGAATCCAGGTGAAGCTAAAATTGCTCGTTTAATCTGTGATGTTCACAACGTAGATGGAGAACCATTTGCTGGAGATCCACGTTCAAACTTACGTCGTGTCATTAAAGAAATGAACGATTTAGGATTTACTCGTTTTAACTTAGGACCAGAAGCTGAGTTCTTCTTATTCAAATTAGATGAAAATGGAATGCCAACTCGTGAATTAAATGATCACGGAGGATATTTCGATTTTGCGCCACTTGACTTAGCTGAAAACTGCCGTCGTGATATCGTAATTGAACTTGAAAAATTAGGATTCGAAATTGAAGCATCTCACCATGAGGTAGCTCCAGGACAACACGAAATCGACTTCAAATATGATGACGTATTAGCGGCATGTGACAAAATCCAAACATTCAAATTAGTAGTTAAATCAATTGCTCGTAAACATGGATTATATGCAACATTCATGCCAAAACCAATCGCTGGAATCAACGGTTCAGGAATGCACTGTAACGTATCATTGTTCAATGAAGATGGAACAAATGCATTCTATGATCCAAGTGGAGACTTACAATTAAGTGAAACAGCATATCACTTCTTAGCTGGTATCTTAACACATGTTCGTAACTTTACGGCTGTTTCAAATCCAACAGTTAACTCATATAAACGTTTAACTCCTGGATATGAAGCACCAGTATACGTAGCTTGGTCACCATCTAACCGTTCACCACTAGTACGTGTTCCTGCATCTCGTGGGATGGGAACTCGTTTGGAAGTTCGTTCAGTAGATCCATCTGCAAATCCATACTTAGCATTAGCAGCTATTTTATCAGCTGGACTTGATGGAATTAAAAACAAATTAACTCCTCCTGCATCAGTTGAAGAAAATATTTTTGAAATGAACCAAGAAGAGTTAGATGCTCATGGAATTACAGCTTTACCAGGAACTTTATTCGATGCTTTAACTTTATTAGAGCAAGATGAAGTGATTAAAGCTGCATTAGGATCACACATTTTTGAAAAATTTGTTGAAGCTAAACATCAAGAATACGATGAATATCGTTTAGCTGTTCATGATTGGGAATTAAAACGTTACATGAGCTTATTATAATAAAATCTTTTCGATTTTAGGGAGTATCAAATATAATCATTCTTTTTTGGGGGGAAACAAAAAAGAATAATCAAAGGGATACTGAATCAGTTGCAAATAGTAACTGATTCAGTATCCCTTTTCATCTATAAATAGGTGAGAAGGGATGTTATAATTTTAGTGAAATTTTTCAAATGGGTGATCAATAATGGGGATATTAGAGGAACTTAGTAATCCAACGTTCAAAGTAACAAAATCGGATAAAATTTTAATCGAATACATAAAAAACACACTGAATACGGTGGTTTATAAGCCAATATCTGAAATAGCTAAAGAATCAGGTATTGGAGAAGCGACGGTTACTCGATTTACAAAAAAATTAGGATATAGTGGTTTCCAAGAATTTAAAATTAATTTAACGAAAGAATTAACGCTTCAAGAAGAAAAAGTGATTATGAATCCTAATATAAGTTGTAATGAAGAAGTAACAGAAACAGCTATGAAATTGTTTCAGGCCACATCAGAGGTATTACATCAAACACTTGAAAAAATTAATCCACATATGATTGTACAGTGTGTGCAAATGTTAACAAAAGCACGAAAAATTTATATCATTGGAATAGGATACTCAGGGATTGTTGCGACAGATTTTAATTATAAATTAATGAGAATTGGAGCTAATAGTTTTCCCATCATAGATAGTCATACGATGTTAATGTTAGCCTCTATTATGCATCAAGATGATATTATTTTAGCAATCTCTCATTCAGGAAATACAGATGAAGTGATTGAAACCGTTCATCTGGCAAAACAGCAAGGAGCAAAAATTATCGCTTTAACTGAAAATTACAACAGTCCATTGCTTCAATTAGCCGATGTTTTTTTAACATATCAGTCAAATGAAACAACATTTGAAACAGGCTCAGTTACTTCAAAACTAGCTCAAATGTTTATGCTCGATCTCATTTACACGGAAATGATTAAAGAACAATTTGATGACGTATTAGAAAAGAAAGTTAAAACAACTGATGTTATTGTAGCGTATAAAAATAAACGCAAAAAAAATTAGATATCTAACATGTTATTTAGTCGAAAATATGTTAAGTTAGGAATAGAAGTAAAAAGTGGAATTTTAAAAGTGAACGTTGTTTCAGAAGAAGGGGCGTTAGATTTTAACATTACATCAACTGATGGAACTGATGATGAAGCTTTTAAAGATATTGTGGATAAGTGTGAAAAATATGAATGATCGGTTGAAGTGGAGGTGGAGTCAGGTGAGAGTTAAGACAGTCGATATTCATTCGATGACTGTGATGCAGGCCAAAAGTTTTTTACTTCAGACGTTCAATAAATTAGAGCCAGGGATCGAGGAAGTGATTGTTATTCATGGATTTAATCAAGGTACTTCTTTAAAAGAGTTAGTTTTACATGAATTTAAACATCCTAAAATTCAGTCAAAATATCCATCGCTGAATTCAGGTCGAACACGAATCTTTATTAAATCATAGTGTTTTTTTAGTAATCTGTTTTATAATAAGGATAGATATGAAAAAGGAGTGAAAGAGATGAAATTAATGTTTGCATCCGACATTCACGGTTCGGCGTATTGGGCTAAAAAAATTCTTGAACGCTTTGAATCAGAAGAAGCTGATTACTTAGTATTACTTGGAGATATTTTATATCATGGGCCACGTAATCCGTTGCCTCAAGATTATAATCCACAGGTTGTCATTAAATTATTAAATAGCGTTAAAGATAAAATTATTGCCGTACGTGGAAACTGCGATAGCGAAGTCGATCAAATGGTTTTAGAGTTTCCAATCATGGCAGACTATAATATCATACCATTTAAACATCGCAAGATAATGGCGAGCCATGGACATATTTATGATGAGAATAAACTTCCGATTTCACTTGCACAAGGTGATGTTTTCATTTTTGGACACATTCACGTTCCTGTTTTAAAACAACTAGAAGGAATTTATATCTTAAATCCTGGTTCAGCTACCCTTCCAAAAGAAAATCATCCCAACACTTACGCAACTTTAGTTGGGGATCATTTTAAAGTCAAAACATTTGATGGAGAAGTATATAAAGATTTACATCTAAAATAAAGAAAACTCGTCGATTAGACGAGTTTTTTCTTGTTTATTGGTTGTATGGTTCGATAAATTTTGTCATAAACTCTTCAAGCGTACCAATCTGATAATAATGCATCAGTCTTGCCACTCTTTTTCCTACAAAGGTGATATGCCAGGGTTCATACCTATATCCGGTTAAATGACTCAGTCCTTTTTGGTAACGAATAATAAATCCATACTCATGTGCATGATTATTAATCCAGTTTGATTCCTTTGTCCCTTCAAATTTATCTGATTCATGGTCTGTTTCACAAATATCAATAGCGTAGCCTGTTTGATGTTCACTGTGTCCTGCTCTTGCACTATAAGTATCCACAGCTTGCATGGAATCTTTTTTTAAGTAGTCGTGATAAAGATTTTCTTGATAATCAAATGTTCGATAGGCGGATACAACGGATAAATGACAACCTGCTACACGAGCATCTTCTTGTAGTTGTAAAAAAGCTTCTACTGTATTTTGACAGGCCTGATATGTCGAGTTAGGAAAATAAGTGAGAGTGGAAGGGATAAAGTGAGATGGCAATTTTTTATACTTATTAACGAGTAGCGGAAATACACTTGTATCTTTAATTTCTTCAATCCCTTCATAAAAGGGTCGATAAAGTCCAGCGTTGACTTGCCAGATCACATCAGATGTTTGAAGCTGTGGATTTTTAAGGGCATAATCATAATAATGTTGTAAATGTTCTTCCTTATAATAAGAATAAAATTCAAAGCGGTTCAAATCATCACCTCCCACTAGTTTATACTATAGAATATGAACCCCCTCATGCTAAACATGCATGAGGGGGTTCTGTTTTTTTGATACGCAATATTGAGTCATTTATAGATTTCTAAAACTAATATATATAATAATACGTGATGAGTGATTTTTTCAGAAAATTATATCTATTTTTTTGCCTAGTAGTTCAGGATTATTTTTTACGTAAAATGCTAGCGAACCTACATTTTAAGAATCAGTTTTAATTCATAGTAGACAGATTTATAAATTTAAATACGAGCTACATTTGTTTTTTTAGCTGTTTCTTTAACAGCCTCTGCGACTTTTTTAGCAACATCAGGATTGAATGGCGACGGAATAATGAAATCAGGTGCTAATTCATCGTCACTTACACAAGAGGCGATGGCGATTGCAGCTGCCATTTTCATTTCTTCATTGATTTTTTTAGCACGAGCGTCAAGTGCTCCACGGAAAATGCCTGGGAAGGCTAAGACGTTATTAATTTGGTTCGGGAAGTCTGAGCGTCCGGTACCAACGACTAGTGCGCCACCTTCTTTTGCTAAATCTGGCATGATTTCAGGATTTGGATTGGCCATTGCAAAGATAAAAGGATCTTTGTTCATTTTAGCAATCATTTCTTTTGTTACAATGTTAGCAACAGAGACACCGATAAATACATCGGCTCCAACTAAGGCACTTGCTAATGTATCATCCCCGATGAAATCTTCAGGATTTGTAATTTCAAGTAATTCCTTTGTTAAGAAGTCATAACGGTCTGCTTTACTTTTGTGGACAATTCCATCGATATTATATCCAATAATATTTTTAACGCCTAAAGCATGTAACATTTTAATAATAGAGCTTCCCGCTGCTCCTGTTCCACTGACGATAACTTTTAAAGATGATAGTTCTTTATTTGTTAATTTGCACGCATTAATCAATGCGGCACTCACAACAATGGCTGTTCCGTGTTGGTCATCATGAAAAACTGGAATATCCATTTCTTCGATTAAACGGCGTTCGATTTCAACGCAACGAGGTGCTGAAATATCTTCAAGGTTGATTCCACCTAAAGATGGGGCAAGTAGTTTACAAGTTTGAATGATAAGTTCTACATCTTGAGTATCGAGGCATAATGGGAAAGAATCAACATTTGCAAATTGTTTTAATAAAATTGATTTTCCCTCCATAACAGGTAGAGCTGCTTTAGGACCGATATTTCCAAGCCCTAAAACGGCTGAACCATCGGTAATAACGGCAACCATATTCCCTTTACTTGTGTATTTATAAATTTCATCTTCATTTTTAGCGATTTCACGACAAGGTTCGGCCACACCTGGCGAGTATGCTAAACTTAAATCTTCTTTTGTTTCTACCTTAACTTTTGAATTAATTTCTATTTTTCCACGAGCTGATTCGTGTAGTGCTAACGATTTTTCAAATACATTCATGATGTTTCCTCCAAATAGTAATGTTTTTTAGTTTTGAGTTGAATATAGACTATTACCGTAACAATCCGTTGCTACGATAACAGGGAAATCTTCTACATATAGGCGTCTAATGGCCTCTGTACCTAAATCATCAAATGCAATGACTTCGCATTCTTTAATTTGTTTTGCAAGTAATGCAGCGGCTCCACCTACTGCAGCAAAATAAATACCAGTATTTTGTTTCATTGATTCAATAACTAGTTCATTTCTTGGCCCTTTTCCAATCATTCCACTTAACCCAAGTTCTAGTAAAGTTGGAGAGTAGGCATCCATTCGATAACTGGTTGTTGGACCTGCAGAACCAATAACGGCTCCAGGTTTTTCAGGTGTTGGACCAACATAATAGATGATATTATCTTTTAAATCAAAAGGAAGAGGTTCATTATGTTCGATTAATTCAATTAAACGTTTATGAGCGGCATCACGTGCCGTATAAATAACACCTGTTATTTTAACCATATCTCCAGCTTTTAATGTTTTAACGATATCCTTTGTTAAAGGTGTTTGTAAATTTATCATGACGGCCCCCTAAA
The DNA here is from genome assembly GCF_017941855.1 of Turicibacter sp. NCBI lineage: Bacteria > Bacillati > Bacillota > Erysipelotrichia > Erysipelotrichales > Turicibacteraceae > Turicibacter > Turicibacter sp. Next base: position 52,619 of record NZ_JAGAVR010000110.1, read on the forward strand.
AAATTTCTGTTAAATGTCTAGAAGCGTGACATTGGATGTTTACGGCCACGGGAAGCGATGCGATGTGACATGGATAGGTGTTAACTTTAACGGCTAACGCTGTTGTAACCCCTCCAAATCCCATTGGACCAATATTTAATTCGTTAATTTCTTTTAATAGTTCAGTTTCTAATTTAGCGGCAATCTCATCTTGCGACTGGTCTTTTATTTCACGCATTAAAGCTTGTTTTGAAAGAAGGGCACATTTTTCAAAGTTACCACCGATTCCAATCCCAACAATAATCGGAGGACATGGATTTCCACCTGCTTTTAAGACAGTATCAATAACGAACCGTTTAACTCCTTCATATCCATCTGATGGTTTTAACATTGAAATTGCGCTGACGTTTTCACTTCCGGCACCTTTAGGAGCAATGGTAATTTTTAATTGATCCCCTTCTGTAAAATTATAGTGGATAATAGCGGGAGTATTATCCTTTGTATTAATACGGTGAAGCGGGTGAGCGACGACCGATTTTCTTAAATATCCTTTTTCGTATCCACGACGAATTCCTTCATGTATCGCAGCTTCAAGATTTCCAATGAGTTGAAGCTCGTGGCCAATTTCTACAAATACAACGACAATTCCTGTATCCTGGCACATTGGAACGTGATCTTTTGATGCAATTTCATCATTTTCTATAATTTGAGAAAGGATGGTTTTTCCTAGAGTAGAGGTTTCGACATCTTTTGCCATTCTTAATGTGTTAAATAATGAGTGACTGGCATAATAATTAGCTTCAATACACATTTGTTCAATTTTTGGAATAATACTTGAGACTTCAAGTTTTTTCATCTATAAAATCCCTCCTTATTACCTAATATTTTACAGTAATATAGAATATAATAAAAGGGAAACGACGAGCTTATAAATTTTGTTAGAGTGTCTTTCATTGATAGTAGAGATTTAATAAGAAATAATATTCCAAAATAACCACAAAATTATATTTTTGGTACAAAATTTCTTTTATTTTAGGGTGGAAAAATGTCTAATTTTGTAATTGATTACAATTATCATTAAATTTTGAAAAAAATAATAGAGAAGCACTATAAAAGGTAAAATATCTTTAACAACTTAGGCCAAAGTTTGATATAATACAATAGGTATTCGTGTAGAACAGAAAGGAAGAGCGTCAATGGAAGTGATTAAAATAGAAGGAGGACGTCCTTTAAGAGGAACAGTCCGAATTGACAGTGCTAAAAATAGTACAGTTGCTTTAATTCCTGCGGCCATTTTAGCGGATTCTTCAGTTATATTAGAAGGCGTTCCACAAATTGTTGACGTCGATCATCTAGGAATGATGATTGAACAATTAAATGGTACATATAAGTTAGAAAATGATGAATTAATTATAGATCCTACAAACTTAATAAATACACCGTTAATTGAGGGTGCAGTCAATAAATTACGAGCTTCATATTATTTCATGGGAGCTTTGCTTGGAAAATTTAAAGAAGCGGTAATTGGAATGCCAGGAGGTTGTTATCTTGGACCTCGTCCGATTGATTTACATTTAAAAGGATTTGAAGCGTTAGGGGCAACCATTACTCAAGAAGCAGGGGCTATCAAATTAAAAGCGGATGTTTTACGTGGGGCAAAAATCTATCTAGATTTCCCATCAGTAGGGGCGACAATTAACATTATGTTAGCAGCTGTAAAAGCTGAGGGAACAACCGTGATTGAAAATGCAGCAAAAGAACCTGAAATTGTTGATATTGCAAACTTATTAAATAGTATGGGAGCAAAAATCAAAGGAGCAGGAACAGGAGAAATCCGTATTCAAGGGGTTGAAAAACTTCATGGAACTCGTCATGCAATTATTCCAGACCGTATTGAAGCGGGAACTTATATTACATTAGCAGCTGTAGCGGGAGAAGAAGTGAAAATTGATAATATCATTCCTCATCACTTAGAAGCATTAATTGCTAAATTACGTGAAATGGGTGTTGATATCGATGTTTTCACCGATCATGTGATTGTACGTGGATTAAAATCAATGAAAGCTGTAGATTTTAAAACCAGCACATATCCAGGACTAGCAACAGATTTACAACAACCATTAGTGACTTTATTAACTCAATCAACAGGAGTTGGAATGGTGACAGATACAATCTACTCTGACCGTTTTAAAAACTGCTTTGAGTTAAATAAAATGGGAGCTAATATCAAGGTACAAGGCAATTCAGCTATCGTTCAAGGTCCTAGCAAATTATATGCAGCACGCGTTAAAGCAACGGACTTAAGAGCAGGAGCATCACTTGTTATCGCTGGATTAGTTGCACAAGGTGTAACTGAAATCTCAAACACATATCATATTGATCGAGGATACTCGAACATTGAACAAAAATTAAATAACATCGGTGCCAAAGTATGGCGTGAAGATGTAAATGAGTAATAAAAAAATCAATAGAACATAATTGAAAAGCTTTATAGGATATAGGTGAAAAAATTAGAAAATTGGGAATATTTTTATTGCCGGATTCGTAAAATTTATATTGCACCATAACTATAAATCTAGTATAATTCTATTGTTATATAGACTTTCTCTGATTTAAAAATTAATCAGGGCCGAAGGAGTGAAAGAAATGAAACAAGGAATCCATCCAGAATACAACCGTATTAACGTAGTATGTACTACATGTGGAAACGAATTCGAAAGCGGATCTGTTAAGAAAGAAATCCGTGTTGACACTTGCTCAAACTGTCACCCATTCTATACAGGACGTCAAAAATTCGCTCAAGCTGACGGACGTATCGAACGCTTCAACAAAAAATACGGAATCAATTCTAAATAGTTTTGATACTAAAACACCACCATTTGTGTGGTGTTTTTTTTATACTTATAAAAATGAATATCTTCTCTTTTACTCATTTTTATCTTATTTTTCGAATATTTTTTCATTTCGTTCTTTTGATAGGATATAATCTGGATTTTTGTTACCGTACTATTAAATAAAATCATAAAATTAAAAATGTATCTGATAATGAGACTGCTTTATCATTGATGTGTGAAAGCATAAAAAACAATACAGCATGAACAAGTCGTCATTTTTTTTAGAATCAATAGAAGTAAAGTTGTAAGGTAAAATTTAGCAAATTATTTTAATTTGTGAAAATAGTAATAACGCTTTCTTTTGGTAAGGAACTGTGATAGAATCCAAATTGTACAAGAAAAGATTATAACGTTAAATTGCCAAGCGATAACAATCCGTTTATTCTTGTTAAAATGTTTTTTACCCTAATTGAAAAGAGGCTTCCGAATGAATCGGAAGTCTCTTTTTGATAAGAAAGACAATTTGTGAAAAAACGGATTAGGGGGAAGGAAAAAGGTTAATTTAATTATTAATCTTATAAAATGAAGGGGATGAATAAAATATGAAATGTGAAGTGATTGTAATCAAAAATCTAATCAAACAAAATAAATTAGATTTAGCTATTCAGGAATTAATGGACTATGCGGATAAAACGGGGGCAAACAATATTGTAGTCAATCATTATTGGTCACAACAAAAATTACAACAATTAATTGAAGAACAATGCAAAGATGAATATATGCATTGGATTACCGTCTATGATTCAATTTCCCATATTGAAACTTTAAAAGCACCTTGGTTTTATCGTGATGAATTAGGAAACTTTTATAATATAAATGAAATGATACTTGAATTAACACTTAAAAAAATTGAGAATAATGTAAAATCAGCATAATTGGGGATAAGTCTGAAAAGTAGGGGAAAACAATGAGGGATGATCAGAAAAGTACACGAGAAAAACATTTGAAATTACTTGGTAAAAGTTTTCCAAGTATTGATAGTGCTGCTACAGAAATTATTAATTTAGAAGCAATATTGAACTTACCGAAAGGAACAGAACATTTTTTGACAGATATTCATGGGGAGTATGAACCTTTTATACATGTTTTAAAAAATGGTTCAGGAGTTGTAAAGGTTAAGATTGAAGAAGTTTTTCGAAATACCTTGCTAGATAGCGAGAAAAAGTCACTAGCTACGTTGGTCTATTATCCAGAACAAAAAATTGAGATGGTTGAAAAGCAATTTGACAAGATGGATGACTGGTACCGAGTTAATTTATATCGACTCATTGAACTTTGTCGAAATGCTTCAAGTAAGTACACGCGGTCTAAAGTTAGAAAAGCTTTACCAGAGGATTTTCGATATATCATTGAAGAATTGTTACATGAGCAAGAAAATGGCATTGATAAGCATGATTACTATGATGGAATCATTAATACGATTATTGAAGTCGGAAAGGCACGGGAGTTTATTATTGCCTTATCTAATCTTATTCAACGTCTTGTTATTGATCGCCTACACATTATCGGAGATATTTACGATCGTGGACCAAGGCCCGATATTATTATGGATACTCTTTTGAACTATCATAGCGTCGATATCCAATGGGGAAATCACGATATTGTGTGGATGGGCGCTGCATCTGGTCATCAGGCTTGTATCGCCAACGTTTTAAGAGTTTCAGCACGTTATAATAATTTAGATGTTATAGAAGATGCCTACGGTATCAACTTATTGCCACTTGCAACTTTTGCTATGCATGCCTATCAAGATGATCCATGTCATGCCTTTCAAATTTTAGATAATCGTAAGGAAGATTATGCGATGGGAGAATTTGAACTAATTTCCAAAATGCATAAAGCAATTACGATTATTCAATTAAAATTAGAGTATGATATCATCACGAAACATCCAGAATTTGAAATGACACATCGACTTTTATTACATAAAATCAATTATGAAGCAGGAACAATTGATTTAAACGGACAAACTTATCCACTGACTGATACCCATTTTCCAACGATTAATCCACATCAGCCATATGAGCTAACAGATGAAGAGAGAAATGTTATTGAACGCCTAACGATTTCTTTTATTAACAGTGACAAATTACAAAAACATGTGCGTTTTTTGTTTAAGTGTGGCAGCATGTATTTAAAATATAATTCGAATCTCTTATTTCATGGATGCATTCCCATGAATGAGGATAAAACATTTCAAGAAATGACGATTCAAAATAAACGGTATAAAGGAAAAAAACTACTAGATCAATTTGAAGTTATGGCAAGAGAGGGTTATTTTAATCAAAATAATCTTGAAGATAAGCAGTATGGGATGGATATCATGTGGTATTTATGGTGTGGGGCAAAATCCTCTTTATTTGGAAAAGAATCAATGACAATGTTTGAACGCTATTTTTTAGAAGATAAAAAGCTCATGGTTGAGAAAAAGAATGCCTATTATAAGTTTCGTGATGATGAAGAAATGTGTAACTTGATTTTTGAAGAATTTGGACTTGATCAATGCGAGTCTCGTATTGTTAATGGACATGTTCCCGTTAAAAAAAAGGATGGTGAAAGTCCGATTAAAGCAAATGGAAAATTGCTTGTCATTGATGGTGGATTTTCGAGGACGTATCAACGGAAAACGGGGATTGCAGGCTATACGCTGATTTATAATTCATACGGGCTACAAATTGTCGCTCACGAACCTTTCGAATCAACGGAAAAAGCCATCGCTCTTGAATTAGATATTTTATCCACAAGAGTCGTTGTCGAAAAAATATTAGTAAGAAAGCGGGTAAGGGACACTGATGTTGGCCTTGAATTAATGGATCAGATTGATGATTTGAAATTACTTTTAAATTCCTATCGTCGAGGCTCTATGAAATTTTAAAAATCTTCTGTATAAAAGTTTGATCATTGGATAGTCTATGTCTATCGTAAACTTATTTTTTCAGTATTTCTATGTTTGAAGTGAGGTTTCCATGTCAGAGTGGACACCTCTTTTTAATAAAGGAAATAGTTTGTGAAATTTTCAAAAGTAATGATAGATAAAACAAAAGATGATTCACGAAATTAAAACTTTAATTCATTAAAATAGATTATAGTGAGAAATATAGTTCAGATGAGAAAAACTAGCCCTAAACAATTTACAAGATTTTATTTACAATAGTCAAAAAAGTAGTTGACCTTTACGCAACGTTAACCTGTATGATAAAGATGAAAGGAGGAATTTGAAGATGGAATATACTATTTTAAAGTTAGCACATCTTGCAGGGATTAGTACGAGAACGTTACGTTATTATGATGAAATTGATTTGTTAAAGCCGGCTCGAATGAGTTCGTCAGGATATCGTATCTACTCACAAAAAGAAGTTGATCAACTTCAACAGATTTTATTTTATAAAGAATTAGGCGTTGGACTTGATGAGATTAAACAGATAATCAACAATCCACAGTTTGATGATATGCAAGCTTTACAAGACCATTATCAAAAACTCCTTGAAAAAAGAAAACAGATTGATACTATGATTGAAACCGTACAATTAACGATTCAATCTCGTAAAGGAGAGATAAAAATGACAGATAAACAAAAATTTGAAGGATTAAAAAAACAATTAATTGAAGAAAACGAACAAAGATATGGACAGGAACTTCGTGAAAAATACGGAGAAGATGTCATTAATCATTCTAATAAACAATTCAAAAACTTATCAAAAGAACAATATGAAGCAATGAACCAATTATCATATGAAATTTTAGCATTACTTGAAGAGGCGATGGAGACTAATAATCCAGAAAGTGAACTCGCTCAAGTTTTAGCTAAAAAACATCATGAATGGTTAGGGTATACATGGCCATCATATAGTAAAGAAGCCCACGCAGGCTTGGCCCAAATGTATGTAGCGGACCCACGATTTACAGCTTACTATGATGAAAAAATAAAACCAGGAGCTGCACAATTTTTATGCGATGCTATCCTGGTATATACAAAATAATAAGAGAGGGACATTTCATTTGAGATGTCCCTTTTAAATATAAATATAAGAAATATTTTATGTTTTTTTGTTAAAATCTTAACAAGATATCATTTTTATATAGCCATCCTCATATGAAACAATTTATAATAGAGAATGGTTCAAAATTTTTGAAGAATTTTGACGATAATATAGTGAAAAAGTATCGATAAGCTCAAAGCTAGAAGAAGATATCACATATTTGAGGAGGGATATACGGATGGCTTTTAAAGATATTCAGCATTTTATGCGATTTTTAGAAGATAGAGGGGAATTAGTCCGCGTTAAAGCCGAAGTCGATGCCGATTTAGAAATTACAGAAATTACGGATCGAGTGTCTAAAAATTACGGTAAGGCTTTATTATTTGAAAATGTTAAAGGATCTGATTATCCTGTCTTAATTAATTCAATGGGAAGTGAAGAGCGAATGAGCTGGGCACTTGGCGTTGAAAAATTAGAAGATGTTGAGCGAGATATTGCAGATTTAATTAATATGCAAAATTATATGAAAATTCCAAGTCTGATTAAATCAGTGCCAAACTTAATGCGTTTGTTAGCTGTTTTACCTTGGAAATTACCTATTAAAGGAGCGTGTCAGGAAGTAATTGAGCATGATCCTGACTTATCCACACTTCCAGTTTTAAAGTGTTGGCCAGATGATGGAGGAAAATTCTTTACGTTACCTTTAGTTATGACAAAAGACCCAGATACAGGTGTTCAAAACACGGGGATGTACCGCATGCAGATCTTTGATAAGAACACGACAGGAATGCACTGGCATTGGCATAAAGATGGTCGAGAAATTTATGATAAGTATCGTAAATTAGGTGGTAAGATGCCAGTTTCAGTCGCGATTGGATGTGATCCAGCCTTAATTTTCTCAGCCATTTCACCATTACCAAAAATGATTGATGAAATGATGTTTGCAGGATATTTACGTAAGCGTCCAGTTAAGATGGTTAAATCGATTACAAACGATATTTACGTACCAGCAGATGCCGAATTTATATTAGAGGGATATGTGGATGTAAATGAAGCGTTACGTTTAGAAGGTCCATTTGGGGATCATACGGGGTACTATTCATTAGCAGATATGTATCCAGCCTTCCACGTGACATGCATAACTCATAAGAAAAATCCAGTTTATCCAGCGACGATTGTTGGACGTCCACCAATGGAAGATTGCTATATGAGTAAAGCAACAGAACGTGCATTTTTACCGTTATTAAAAATGATTTATCCAGAAATTGTGGATTACTCATTACCATTTGAAGGGGTATTCCATAACTGTGTCATCGTTTCAATCAAAAAACGATTCCCAGGTCATGGTAAAAAAGTGATGAACTCTTTATGGGGAATGGGGCAAATGATGTACGCTAAAATGATTATCGTCGTTGATGCTGACATTAATCCACATGATACTAAAGCTGTTGCTAAACAAGTCTTTGAAAGTTTGGACATGACAAAAGATTTAGTCTTCTCGCAAGGTCCGCTTGATGCCCTAGATCATGCCTCATCAACTGATCATTATGGTTATAGATTAGGAGTCGATGCGACTCGTAAATTTGACGTTGAAGGAACTGAATCGAAATGGGACATTAAAATCCAAGACGATATGACGGCATACTTATCAACTCATGAAAAAATATTAAATTTTGATTATCCAATGTCAGACGTTTTACAAGGATGCCTAGTTGTTTCAATCAAAAAAGAAAGCAAGGATGATGTGCGTCAGTTAATGGAAGAATTATGGTCACAAGATGCTATGAAATATAATAAATTCTTAATTGTTGTTGACGAGGATGTTGATTCAACAGATACATCAAAAGTTGCATGGAAAGTCTTTAATAATATTGATGCTATGCGTGATTTAGTCATTCGTGAGGTTCCATCTGAACAGTTTGGGCATCGTTTAGGAATCGATGCAACGAAAAAGTTAGCAATGGATGGTCATCAACGCGTTTGGCCAGATGATATTGTCATGTCAGATGATGTAAAAGAAAAAGTCACACGTAGATGGAGTGAGTATGGAATTGATTAAGAAAATAGGAAAAAAAATTAATGACTACGGAGTACTAGTCATGTTCTCACATACCATTTTCTCATTGTCATTTGCTTTAATTTCAATGTTACTTGCAGGAAATGGAAAGTTAAATTTTAGAGTTATCTTTTGGATTTTAGTTGCATTTATGTCAGCCCGAACAGGAGCGAATGCCTTAAATCGTGTCATTGATGCTGAAATTGATGCCAAAAATCCACGAACAGCAACACGTCAATTACCACAGGGATTAATGAATAAAAAAGAAATTTTAATTTTTGTTGTGATCTGTTTTGCTATTATGGTCTTTGCAGCATGGCAGTTAAATACCATTTGTTTTATCTTATCCCCAATCGCGTTATTCTTAATGACGATTTATTCATACACGAAACGTTTTACTTGGATGTGTCACTTAGTCCTTGGAATTACTTCGGCAGCAGCACCAGTTGGAGCATGGCTTGCCGTAACAGGAAAAATTTCATTAATTCCACTTGCGATGGGAGCTGCTAATACATTATGGGTAGCAGGGTTTGATATCATTTACGGTGCTCAAGATTATGATTTTGATACGAAAAATGGAATTCATTCCATTCCGGCTCGCTTTGGAGTGAAAAATGCCTTACATATTTCATCGGTATTTCATGTTTTAGCTGTCATTTTCTTACTTATGGTTGGCTTATTAGCTCCGCAATTGGGTATAATTTATTATGGCGGTTTATTAATAAATATGGTATTATTTGTAATTCAACACAGGTTAGTGAAGCCAGATAATTTAACAAATGTTAAAATCGCTTCTTATAGTATTAATCAAGTTATCAGTATTGTCTTTTTAGTGACAGGATTACTTGATTGTTTAATTTAGGAGATTAATCATGAAAAAAATTGTTGTTGGAATCACAGGAGCAAGTGGTAGTATTTATGCCAAACGATTGATTGAAGAACTTGCATCAAAGGGTTACTTGGTTCATGTTATTGCGACGGATAAAGGAAAGCAAGTCTTTAAATATGAGCTCTCTTTAGATTTAAAGCAATGGATCCGAGAACTAAATCAACCAACTGTTAAGTTAGAAGATAATCAGAATTTATTTGCTGGAGTGGCAAGTGGTTCACATGGATTTGATGCTGTTATTGTGATGCCTTGTTCAATGGGGACTTTAGCAGAAATTAGCCATGGATTATCTAGAAATTTACTATGTCGTGCAGCAGATGTTGCACTAAAAGAAGGACGTAAATTAATTATTGTACCGAGAGAGACTCCGTTCAATACGATTCATCTTGAAAATATGTGTCATCTTTCAAAAGTAGGTGCTACTATTATTCCGGCGATGCCTGGATTTTACCACCATCCACAAACTTTAGAAGACTTAGTTAATTTCGTTGTAGGAAAGGTATTAAGCTATCTTAATATAAATCATAATTTATTTAAAAAATGGGAGGATACAAACTATGAAGATTAAGAAATTTTCACTAATGGCAGTAGCTTTGATGGCCACAACAATGTTAGCTGCATGTGGTGATCAAAAAGAGGAGCAAGTAACACCAACTCCTGAAGGATCAGAAACGACTGAGACAACAGAATTAACTAAATTAAGCTTTGGAGTCATGAGTTCGATTGATGTTGTTCCATTAATCATCGCACAAGATCAAGGTTATTTCACTGAAGAGGGGATTGATCTTGATTTACAAGTATTCGCAGCAGCAAAAGATCGCGATGCGGCTTTACAAGCAGGGGAATTAGACGGAGTTTTATGCGATGAAGTTGCGATTTCAATTTATCAAAATTCTGATATTAACATGCAAATCACAGGGACGACAAATGGTTCTTGGACATTAGTAGCAACACCTGAATCAGGAATTTCTACGCTAGCTGATTTAAAAGGAAAATCGATGGCGATTTCAGAAAATACAATGATTGATTATTTATCAGATTATTTAGCGATTAGTAACGGAATGACAGTAGCTGATATTGAAAAAATTGCAATTCCTGCTATGCCAGCTCGTTTAGAAGCATTACAAAACAACCAAGTGGATGCAGCTATTTTACCAACACCATTTAATGATACGGCTATTGCAAATGGAGCAAAAGAAGTAGATAAAATCTACAATGAAGATATCATGATTTCAGTGACAGCTTTCTTACAAGAAGTAATTGATGAAAATAAAGAAGCTGTTCAAGGATTCTACAAGGCGTATAATAAAGCAATCGATTATATTAACAACACAGATATCGCTGAATTTGAAGATGTAATCATCAATGCAGCAAATTATTCAGATGAAATGCGTGGAAATATCATTTTACCTGAGTACTTACACAACTACTTACCAGCTGAAGAAAATGTCCAAAAAGTATTAGACTGGTCAAAAGATAAGGGTTTATTAACTAAAGACATTAAAGCAGCTGATGTAATCAACAACATCGCGATGCAATAAGGAGGCTTTTATGATACAGGTAAATCACTTATCTGTTTCCTATAAAAGCAAAAATAAAGAGGTTAAGGCATTAGAAAATATTAATTTCACAGCAGATAGTCATGATATCTGTGCCATTATTGGACCATCTGGGTGTGGGAAGTCAACACTTCTAAATGTCTTATCTGGAATAATCAAAGAGTATGAGGGTCAAGTTCTTCTAAACGGGGAGGAGCTTAACCCTCATCTTCATAAGATAGGATTTATTCCTCAAAATTTTGGGCTTTTACCGTGGAAAACAGTCGAAGAAAATTGTTTATTATCTTTTAAAATTAAACGCGAAAAAGTAACAAATGAAACATTGAATAAAATGAATGAGATGATGAAGACATTAAATATTGATGCTCTTAACAAAAGATATCCAAGTGAACTCTCGGGGGGACAAAAGCAACGTGTCTCAATGGTACGCAGTTTCCTAATGCAGCCTGACTTACTCTTAATGGATGAAGCTTTTTCAGCACTAGATGCCATTATCAAAGAAGATGCACAGGAACTATTCTTAAAAATTTGGCAAGAAAATCAGATTAACACCTTCTTCGTCACACATAGTATCGATGAAGCATTATATATGGGAAAAAAAATTATCATCATGTCGAATACTCCAGGACAAATTACAGAAATAATTGAAAATCCACTTTTCAACAACAATCATTTCAGACAACACCCTGAATATTTAACATTATACGATCATATGAAAAAATTAATTAAAAAGGGGTGGGCGAATTGACTTCATTAGAAAAATTATGGAGCTTTATCAAAGGGTTCATCTTGTTAAATATTATTTGGATCATAGGATCGTTCTTGATGGATACTCGAAGCTTACCGATGCCAGGTAAAGTTTATTTGAATTTACCAACCCTTTTTGAAAATGGATTTTATGTTCATATCCTTGCGAGTCTGTATCGCATTTTTGTCGGACTCTTAATCTCTTTTACTATTGGCTCACTTGTTGGACTTTTGATGGGATATTCTAAGCGATGTAATAAATTATTAAACCCACTCGTCTATTTTGTTTATCCTGTCCCCAAAACGGCTTTATTGCCTGTGGTAATGACATTATATGGACTTGGGGATAACTCTAAAATCGTGATTATCGTGTTAATTACCGTATTTCAGGTCATCGTATCGGTACGCGACGCTGTTTTAAATGTAGAGGGTGAACTTTATAATCCACTCATCAGTCTTGGAGCGAATCGTTGGCAGCTATTTTTACATGTTACATTCCCGGCTATTTTATCAGAGGTGTTAACGAATATTCGTCTATCAATTGGGACGGCTTTTTCTGTATTATTTTTTGCAGAAGCCTACGGAACAAAGCAAGGATTAGGTTACTTTATTCAAGATTCATGGTCGCGTATCAACTATATAGACATGTATTCAGGAATTGTCGTGTTAAGTTTAGTTGGTCTAATATTGTTCATCTTAATTGATTATTTAGAAAGTATTTGCTGTCGCTATAAACGAAATTAATTTGAGGTGAGTTAAGATGTTAGTTATTAGTGAAAAATTTAAAGAACACAACATTAAATGCCGAATCATTAAAATGGGGAACGATTTAAATATCACAATCGAAGGTGGAGATATTCCTCATATTGGAGCTGTAGCGTTAGGAATTCCTGTTGATATGCCACATGATATTTCTAAAAAGACAACCTCGGTTTCTTTACTAACAGTTCCGGGACACAAAGAAGATGATGTGGTATTAAAATGTGCGAAACGATTAGTAAAAGAGCTAGGTGTAACTGTTGTTGTAACTTGTGGAATTCATATTAAGGATATTACTTTTAATGAGATTAACGATTTACTGACACTTATTAATCAAATGATGACTCAAATCATTGAACAATTAAAATAGAGATAGGCTATTATCTATAATGGATAATAGCTTTTTTTGTGGATAAAATTATCGAGTTTTTATATAAGTTACACCTCTTTTTGATTATAATAATATTAATTGACAAAATTCGTTTAAGATTTGAGGGAAATATCATGAAACAAAGAGACATCCAGGTATTAATTATTAGTGCTAATCATGACATTGAAAAAATGTTAAAAAAAGTTTCATACGAATTTCTTCAACAATATGCTTTAAAATTTGAAACACATCGTGAGATTATAATAAAAGAATTTGATTTCATCATTATTGAGGATGATAAACATGCCCTATCACACTTAAAAGAGTTAAAGAATTGTTCATTATATGATAACAAACCTGTTTTAATTGTTGTTGAGAAAAAGAAAAATTTAGCATCATTTATTGAGATGGGAGTTCATGATTATCTTGTGAAACCTCTTCATATAGAAGAACTTAAGTTGAAAGTTAAAAGTTATTTGATATATATATCTGTGCTTAGAGAATCTAAAAATAGTCAATTACAATTTGATGCTTTATTAAATAATACTCCTTATATGGCATGGTTCAAAAATACAGATAGTCAATATATTAAAGTGAATCGTGAGTTTAGAGAACATTCAGGTAAAGACGATGATGTTATTTTTGGGCGGGATGATTCCTTTGTATGGGATGGAAAAATTGGAGAGACATGTCGAGAGTATGATTTGATTGTCATGAATGAAAGACGACAAATTGTTTTTGAGGAAGTGATTCCCGGGAAAAAAGGATATCGTGAATTTAATATTTACAAAGCCCCGGTCGTTGATGAATTGGATGAAGTCATTGGAACAATAGGGATTGCACGAGATGTCACAGAACTTAGAAACAAAGATGCCAAACTTCAAATGATTTTAGAAAATATTCCATTTGCCATATGTTTAAAAGAATTAGATGGAACAATCATTGATGTAAATTCTAAGTTTATGGAATATTACAACAAATCACGAGAATCAATCGTGGGATATAAAATTTCAGAATTAGATAAGTCATTTAATGCGGTCATTGCTTATGAAGATCAGACTGTCATCAAAGAAGGATGTAGTCAAAAATTTATCCGTCAGTTTGAGTTACGGGGTGAGGAACGAATTGCTGAAATTTATAAGGCACCTGTTTTTGATATTGCAAATAAAATGATTGGGATTGTCGCACTGATGCGTGAGGTGACGGAAGATATTAAAACACAAGAGCATATTAAACGATTAGCTTATACTGATTTTTTAACTGGGCTGCATAATAGACGTAGTTTATACAAATATATTGAATCAGAAAAAGCTCAATTAAATTTAACGGTTATGTTTATGGATTTAGACAACTTTAAAAAATTAAATGATAGTTTTGGACATCATTATGGAGATGAGGCCTTGTTGCTGATTTCTAAAAAACTAATTTCACTTTGTGAAGATGCTTTTGTTGCTCGTATTGGAGGCGATGAGTTTGTCGTTGTGTGGAAAAATCTAAATTCTGAAACTGATTTAATGAATAAGATTAATGAAATCTTATTAGAAATGAAAACAGAGTTTAGCAAAGGAGATAAGACAAATATCATCTCAGTTAGTATGGGGATTGTAAATAGCAAAGGGCGTGATATTGATGTGGATCACTTATTACTTCAAGGTGATTTAGCACTCTACCGAGCAAAAGAAAAAGGTAAAAATCAATTCGTCATTTACACTGATGATTTAGAGAAGGAGCGGTTATTTGCACTCGAACTCGAGATGGATTTACGAGATGCTATTAAAAATAATGAAATTACGTTATTTTATCAACCTCAATATACTTGTGATAAACAACTACAAGGATTTGAGGCGTTGTTTAGATGGGATAATCCAAAATATCAGCACGTATCCATTATTGATATTATTAAAATGATTGAAGAGTGTCGTATGATTGATGAAATTGGCGATTATATCATTGAACACTCATGTCGCTTTGCAAAAAAGGTAAATGAATATTCAACTAAACTATTGGTTGTTTCGATGAATATTTCTGCTTTGCAAATTATGAATCATAATTTTGTGGATAAGTTTAAATCATTGATTGAAAAAGTTGGTGTTTCACCAAGTCTCATTGGAATTGAGATTACTGAGACAGTTTTAATGGAAAATATGAAGGAAAATACGAAGAAACTTAAAGCGTTAAAAGCGTTAGGCGTAAAGATTTCACTCGATGATTTTGGGACAGGATATTCTTCATTAAATTATTTAGTTCATTTGCCATTATCTCAGGTTAAAATTGATCAAAGCTTTGTTAGAGGAATGAGTCAAGGTGAGGAATTTATTAGATTAGTCAAATTGATCGTTAATATAGCACATACTTTATCTTTACCAGTTGTAGCAGAGGGAGTAGAGTATGAAGAAGATTTAAAATTGTTACAGTCTTTGAAGATAGATTATATTCAAGGTTATTATTTTTCAAAACCAGTCTGTGAAGAAGAAGCATTAAAATTAATTTAAACTAAAGCTCATCCTATAGGATGGGCTTTTTTATATTCATAAGATAAGCCCCTACTTACATATAATGAGATGTACTGTATTCAAACTAGGGGAGGCGCTTAAATGTGAAGCAAAAGGTGAAAGAAATGGTGGACGCCATTTATCCGACGTTAGTTGAAATTCGACGA